>SZOV01000010.1 GCA_030263375.1 Deltaproteobacteria bacterium PRO3 | reverse complement strand
ATCCATCTCGAGGTCGTGGACGGTCTTGATGGCGCGGCGCAGCTCGCGCAGGGCCTGGAGATACTCGTCGTAGACCGGGTTGCCCGGCTTCTGGTTCTCGGCGGAAACATCGCGGCGCAGCTCCTCGCCCAGCCTTCGCACCCGGTCGCCCAGCTCGCGAAGGGCGTTGTAGGCGCGGTAGGCCGGCTCGCCGCGGGCCTTCCATTCGCTCCCCGCGCGCATCGCGTAGGCGACCGCCTTGGCGGGACCCGAGCCGTTGCGCAGGATATTGGCCGCGTGCAAGATGCGGTGCTCCGGCATCAGCAGGCGCGCGTCGCGCAGGTAGGCCAGCATGACCGCCAGCTCCTCGCCCGCCCGGGCCTTGGCGACCGGATCCGTGGCCGTCTCGAAGCGGCGCAGCGCCGCGACGAAGCGCCCACCGAAGCGATAGCCGCCCCGGCCGTCGCCCTCGACGCCCAGCATCTGGCTCATCCGGAAGGCGTAGAAACTGCGCGGCGTCGAGGATTCCTCGAGCCACCTCGCGAGGACGGGGAGGCGATCTTTGGCGAAGGCGGTGTAGGCCTCGCGCGCCTCCGCGACGGTCGGGACGGCCAAGGGCTTCGCCCGCAGGACGATCTCGACCTGGGCCTCGCCCTTTTCGTTGCGCAGCATCCAGCGGGACTCGGAAGGATAAAGGGGGTCGCGTTTTTCGAGGCGCGAGCCGTATTGCTTTTGCAAGCGGGCCTCGACCTGGGCGTGCCGCTCCTCGCCGAGGATCCGCACCTCGTAGCTGCTGGCGGGCGTATCGCGCAGCGTCCCCGCCTGCCGGGCCGCCTCGAACTCCGCCTTGCTCAGGTGCCGCCATCCGCCGCGAATCGTCACGTGCGTCGAGTCGGGATTGAAGGAATTGGCGAAGCTGCTTTCCCAATGCTTCGCCTCCCCGCTCAGCGTTGCGTCGCTCACCTCGACCACGGAGACCAGCTCGCGGCCTAGCTTGTCCGCCCGGTCCATCACCTGCTGGTACCCCTTGGCGGAGGGCAGCGGCGGCGGCTTCGGCGCTTGCGCGGCGACGGCGCTCCCTCCCTTGACGGGGGCCGCTTTGGGCGCCGGCTTGGCCTTCGGCAGACCCGCGGGCTTGGCCAACTCCTCGGCTAGGGCGCGGCGCTGCGGGAGATGTCCGTTTCCTTCCCCGTTCGCCTCGACCTTGGCGCTGGGGATGGCGGCGTCCGTCCTTTCTCCCGGCGGGGGGGTGCTCTCCGGGGTCCCCGAAGGACGCTTGAAGATCTGCGTCTTGTGCTCGCCGGGATCCTCGGCCACCCGCTCGTAGCGGTCCATCAAGGCTTCCATCTTGCGGAGTTCGGCGTTCAGGCCGGCCCGCGCCTCGGCGGTAAGATTTTTGGCGAGCAAGGGCAGCGCCGGACGGGTGGCTCCGGCAGGGCCGCTCTCCAAGTCGGTGAGGTATTTGGCCACGTCCCGACAAAATTCATTGAGCTCGGTCACGGTCTCGACCGGGAGATTTTTGTTTTTATAGATGAGGCTGTGCTGGATCTTGCCCCACTGATAGATGGCCTCGGTCTGGATCTGGATCTCGATGGGCTTGCCGTCGACCTCGACGACAACGTGCATCGCGCGATAGCCGGAGGAGCTGCCCACCGTCAGCCGGTCGGGGTGGTCCTTGTCGGGCCTCAGCGTCACCTCGCTCACCACCGCACCGCCGGCGGACTTTTCCTCGCCGATGATGTCCAGCTCGAAGGCGCCGTCGCGGGTGACCTGAGGCCGAACCTTGTATTTGGCCTCGATCGCCTCGACGATGGGCAGGACGTCGTTGGTGGTCTTCACCACGACGCGGGCGCCGCCGACGTCGGTCAAGGGCCCCAGGTCCGTCCAGCCCCGGCGCATCAGCTTGGGAGCGATGTCGGCGGGATCCTTCAGACGGGCGTGGGGGTTGGGCGCCACCGCGCCGTTCTCGTCGCTCAGCTTGGCAAAGCGGTGGGTCAAAATATTGTCCTTGGTCAGACCGATGAGGAAGGCGGAGACGTCGGCCAGAGGCTTCCGATGCTCCGCGACCAGTTTTTTTCCAATCTCTTTCTGAGCGGCGCGGTAGGCCTCGGGGCTCAGCTTGCCGGCCAGGGCCTGGCGCGCGGCGACGGCAAAATCCGTCTCGCTGAGGGCCAAATGCGCCAGTTCCGCCTGCAGGCCGTGCAAGCCTTCGCGATCCCGGCCTTCCTTGGCCATCAGGTCGAGGAAATCCTGCTCCAGCTTCGCCAGGCGTTCGACTTTCGAGGCTTTCTCCGCGGCGCCGTCCGGCAGCAATTGGACGGCGGCGCGCTGGTTGATCAACAGGTCGCGCTCCGCCAAAATCCGGTTGCGGGCCTGGGTCTCCGCCCGGACCCACTCGGGGCTGCGGAAGACGTAGGAGCTATTGCCGACGCGGAGGATGGCGCCCTCCGGGATCGGCGTCTCCACGCGCGGCGGCAAGGGGCGAAACACGCCGGCCGCAGCGTCGTAAATTTGAACGACAGCCTTGCCGCCCCGGCTGGAGACAAAATACGTCGTCGGCTTTCCCTCGCGAGGCGTCCCGCCGCGGAAATTCAAGGTGGCCTCGCCGAACTGGACGACCTGATAGACGGTCTTGCCGAAATCGAGGGTGCGGACCCCGGAGATCCCTTCGAGCATCCCAGCTCCCGCGGGGAGGCGCACGCCGTGGAAGGCGGGGACCAACAAATAATCATAAGCCTTGCCCTGCTCGGGCGTAATCGGCTCGACCACCAGGTGCCCGGCCTCCACGCCGGCCGCCAGTGCCTGCGCGTCGCCGATCAGAAGGCGGCCCTCCAGGACCTGCCTCAGAAAATTGTGAGCCAAGGCGGAGCGCGGCTCCTCGGGGAGCTTGTCCAAGACGGGCTTCAAGGCCTTCAAGGTCTCGCGGCAGCGGTCGACGAAGGCCTGACGGAAGGCGTCGTCGCTCATGCGCGGGTCCTTCGCCACGCGGTCGGCCAGGGCGCGGCCCGGGTCGCCGAACATGCTCTCGTGGCCGCGGAACTCCCGCTCGAGCGTCTTCGCGAAGGCCTCGGCCCACTCGCGGCGCTCCTGGATGACGAAGGTATCCTCGAGGTGAACTCGACCCTCGAAGATCGTGACCTTCTTGGTCTGGTATTCGATCCCTTCCGCGCCGTGCGGCCCGAACCAGGTGTACTCGACGCCGCCGAGCCGGAGGCGATCCCCGTCGTGCAGGGGCTTGTAGGTGGCGGTGACCTCGCGGGCGTTTCCGTCGGCGTCGACGATCCGCATCTTCCCACCGCCCACCGCGCGCGCGTGGTGGAGGATCCGGCCGTCCTCGGTCAGGGTCATCTGGATCTCGAGATGGGGGACCTTGCGGCTCTCGGCCTCGGTGAGCGAGCGGCCGGAGGCGTCCAGGAAGGCGACGCCGTACTCGTTGAAATCCACCCGCATCGGTTTGCCGTCGCCCGGAATCACCAGGCCGCGCCGCAGCGCCTCGGGCATCGGCTGCTTGGGCGCCAGGGCCTGGACCGCGGCCGGGACTTCCTTCGCCTTCGCCGGCGGCTTGGCCGGTGGGGTGACCTTGCGCGCCGCCAACTTCTGGGGCTCGGGTGTCATGCCGTCTTCCAGCGGCACGAGGTGCGAGTCGGAGAGCTCCTCCGGCTCTTGCGTCCTTTCAGTCTTGGCATCCTTAGCGGGCTTCGCCGGCTTGCCACCCTCGGGCTTCGCCTCGGCGGCCGGTACCTTGGGCTGCGAGGCCACCGGCGGGGGAACGCCGACGGCTTCGTGCGGCGAGGGCTCGCCCGCGCTTCCGGCGGCGAGGGAACCGTCCTTTTGGAAATGCAGCGGCAGATTAAATTCCTTCAGGTAGGCATTCGCCTTGGCGTAGTCCTTGGCCTCGAGCAGCTTCGTCAGCTTGCCGCCGGAGAAGCCGGGCCGGTTGAGCGAGGCCTCGAGGAAGAGGCCCACCAAGAGCTTGCGGTCGGCGCTCTCCAAAAACACGGTCTGGGCCTCGACCTTGCCGTCCTTGCCCTTCTTCAGCTGGGCCTCGACGGACTTCTTGACGTCGGGATCGAGATCTTTCATCGGCTTGCCGTTGGCGCTGAGCGTCCCGTCCGAATCGACCTTGATCTCGAAGCGCTCCGCCTTGAAGCCGAGCGTCTCCGCGTGGCCGCGGGCCAGCAGCAGCGCCTCTTTGTAGGCGATCTCCGTGTGCTGGATCTTGGAGACCTCGGTCATCTTGCCCTTCACCACCCCGTCGGCGACCTTGTGGGCGACGGCGAATTGGACGTAGCCGAAGACCTCGTTGACCAGGCCCTCCTTCCAGCCGCCCAGCGGTTTCGGCGTGAGGCCCAGACCCTGGTTGACATGGCTGGAGGCGATCATGCCGCCTAAACCGGCGGAGTGTCCGATGGTCCAGGTCAGGGCCTTGCCGCCGAAGGTCAACTGTTGGCCGCCCTCTTTCACCAGGCCCAGGCTCTTCGCGGCCCGCGGCCCCAGGCCCTCGGCCAGCTTGCCGCCGCCCTTCAGGCCGCCGATCATGATCAGCGAGGAACCCCAACCTTTCAGCAAGTGGCCGGGGGTGAAAACCTTGCTGGGGTCGGTCAGCATCGCCTCTTTGACCGTGCCGCCCGCCCAGAAGACCGTCGCCTCGGTGCCGATGCCGACGGCGCTGGCGATCGCCACGGCCTTGTAGCCGTTGACGCCCGCCTGCTCGAGCTTGGCCAGCATGCGCAGTTTGGCGAGATTGCCCAAGCCCGCCGCGACGAACATCAACCCGATGTCGACGGCGAGACCCTCGCTGCTGTGCATCTTGAAGAACTTCTCGACCGAGCGCCCGAAGGTCGCCTTGCCCTGCAGGGCATCCAAATTGCCCTGGGCCTTCTGTTTTATCTCCGGCTCGGGGGAGGCGGATTGGATCAGGGCGTACATCCCGAAGGCGGCCTCGACGGCCCCCTTCTTGGCCTCGATGTCGAAGCACTTGGCCAGGATGTGCTGGGCCTCGGCCATGCCGGGAGGGTTGCCGGAGGCATAGGCGATCAGGTCGCCGATCGGCCCGGTGCCGTTGGCGCGGCTCTCGGTGCTCAAGTAATATTTGGCGCGCTCCTTCAGCGACTCCTCGCCGGACTCGGCGATCAGCTTGAGTGCGGCCTCCATCGAGTCGGCCTCGCCCGCCGTCAACTTCTCCTTCACCGCGGCGGCGATCGCGCGCTCCTTCGCCCACTTCTCCGTCACGCTGGAGACGCTGGTCCCGGACATCCAACCCTTGGCGGAGTCGGTCTCGGCGCGCTCCATGTCCTTGTTGTAGAGCTCCCAGGCCTCGGCGGCCGAGAGGTTGACCAGGCGCATCTTCCCCTTTTCGATGTGGGTGAGGATGCGGTCGGCCTGCGGAATCTTGCGCAGCGGCGTGAGCACCGCGACGCCCTCGTCGATCTTGCCTTCGGCGATCAGCGCGTAGCCCTCGTAGACCTTGGCCATGCGCTGGACCTCGGGATCGCCGTCCGCGGTGGCGAAGCGCGAGAGGACTTGGAAGCACTCGGCGGCCAGGCCGTTGAGCTCGGCGCGCACCAGCTCGGTGTCCTTGGGGTCGGCGTAGGCCTGCTCGGCCAGGCTCAGGTAGTTCTGCGCCAGTCCCTCGACCGCGGCGATGGCGTCCTTCTTGGTAATGCCGCCCAACTCCTCGGGCTTGAGCCCCGCCAGAGCTGCGACCGTCCGCGCCTTGTCGCCGTCCCCGCCGTGCAGCTCGCCCAGCAGCTTCTCCAGGTCGGCCAGCTTGGCTTTTTCGTCCTTCGCGCCCAGCGCGAGGGCCATGGCGCCGTCCGCACCGTGCTCGGCCCGGGCCGCCTTCAGCGCGTCGGCGTCTTTGGCCGGGTCCAGCGTGGCGATGTAATATTCGTTGGCCTCGAAGCGCAGCTTGAGCAGCTTGACGTCCTTGGGGTTCTTCTCGAGGCCCAGCGTGTACATGTCGCGCGCGGCCTTGAAGTCGCCCGCGCCGAACAGGGCATGGCCCAGGGAGGTTTTAAGCTCAAGATCCGCGGAGCCGGCCGCGGCGTCGGCGGCCCGGTAGGCCGCCACGGCCTCCGCGTAGCGCTGCTTCTTCAGCAGCAGCTCGCCCAAGGCCTTATGGCGCTCGGGCTTGGCGGGCTGGTAGTAGCTCGCGAGGCGGAGCCGCTTCTCGAGCAGGCCCTCGTCCAGCGGCTGCTCTTTCTTCAGCAGGCCGATCTCGTAGTCGTGCCAGGCGGCCATCTTGTCGGCGAAGGGAAGCTTTTCGAAGGCGGCGTCGGCGTAGGGCGGCTTGGCGCCCGGGGCCTCCCAGGGCAGGGCCGGAAAGTTGATCGACTGCAAGGCCCGCTGGACGCGCTCGTCCTTCCAATGCGCGTTGAGGTAGGCGAAGACCTCGCCCGCCTCGACCTTGCGGTCGGCGGCCTTCGCCGCGTCGGAGTTAGAACCGTCGATGAGCTGGCCGGGGACCCCCTGCGCGCGGAGCGCCTTGTAAAAGGCCGTCGCGATGGGGTTCTGCTTCTCGGAGAACTGCAGGGCCAGGGGCTTGGCGGTCTCGTCGATCTTCAACTCTTTTTCGGTGAAGGCCAGGGAAGCCGGATGGTCCCCCCGCGCCGTCGCGGCCTTGGCGGCTTCGTGGTAGACGCCGGCCGCCTCGGCGAAGCGCTGGACCGAGACCAGGTTGTCCGCGACGAAGGCCCAGGGGTCGGCGTGGCCGGCCAAAAGCCGCTTGTCGCCGATCGCCAGGCCCTGGGCGATCTCGACCATGTAACGCACTTCCGTCTCGTGCTTGACCGCCTCGGCCAGGTGGAAGCTCGCGCCCTCCATCTTGCCCTCGCGCATCAGGTGCGTGGAGAGGCGCCGGCGGGCCAGGGGATTTCGGTTGTCCAGCTCGACCGCGGCGCGGAACAGGTAGCGCGCCTCTTGCAGCTTCTTCTGCGCCGCGTCGCCCTCGAGGCCCTTGGCGGCCTCTTCCAGCTCCAGGCCCTTGAGCAGGGCCGCCTGGGCGACCAACTTCGGCAGGCTGCGGCCCTGCCAGAGCGGCGCGAGTTCGGCCTTGACCACCGCCTCGTCGAAGCCCGCGGCCTGGAAGACCTCGACTTGGTCCTTGAAGGGCAAAAGGGAAAACTCGGAATAGCGGAAGGCCCAGCGGACGAGCTTCCCGACGTTCTTGGGCTCGGCGAAAAATTTCTTCAGCTCCGCGTCGCGGTCGGCCTGGGGCTTGTCCATCAGCGCCTTAAATTTTTCCGCGAAGAGCGGGTCGCGGGTCGAGATCCCCTCGCGCTCGGCGATGTAAAGCTGGGCGGATTGGTAGCTGAGGGCGCTCTTCGGGGCCGCGGCGTCCTTGCCCGCGAGCCGGTCGCGAACCTGGGCGACGAAGGCAGGCTTGAGGGTCCCGTCGGCGGCCAACAGGGCGGTCAGGTCCAGGCCCAACTTTTGGAAGTGCTCGGTGATCTTCGGGTAGTACTTGGTGAGGCGGTTGAAGGCGGCGGCCACGACCTCGTGGCCCTGGATCTGCTGATCGACGGGATTGCTTCTGGAGGCGCTCGGCGGAACGGCGGGACCGCCGGCCAGGGCCTCCGGCAGGGCGCCGTCGATCTTGTCGTCGCTTAAGCCCCCGTCTTCGCCGTGGAGGAGCTCGTAAAAAAATTGGGCGTTGGTCTCGGTCTTCCCGAAGGCCTTTTCCATCTGGTGTCCCCCGTCGCCAATTTCCGGTCAAAAAAACGGAAAAAGCTCAATGCCTGGGGACCACAGACCCCTATCCGGGCCCCCAGAATAGGTATCTAGGAGCACAGCAAGTTCCATGCCCCGACTTAGGGATTTAAGGGGTAATTTTTCGAAAAAAAGACGGCTTAATGAAATTCGCGGAAGACGTAGTTTTTCCCGTCGATCTGAACGGTCTCCCCATCCCGGATGCGATAGGCATTGCCGTCGGCGGGGAGCGGCTTGCCGCCCACCAAGAGCTTGGGAGAACCATCGTTGCGAATGGCGTAAGCCCCTGTTTCTGCTTGATAAACCGTCACAGGTCCCCATTGGAAACCGGGCTGCTGCGAGGAGACGATTAGGGCGGGGGTCAAGGAGAGCATCTCCGCGCCGGCGCTCGTCTCGGCCTCGACATGGTAGCTGCGAGTGCCGAAGGTCACGACGTCGCCCTGGCTCAGGGCGCAGGCCTCGTCGCCCTGGAGTCGGCGGCCGTTGACCCAGGTCCCGTTGAGCGAGCCCAGATCCCGAATCCAGACCTCCCCTTCCGCTTCGAAGAGCTCCGCCTGGCGCGAGGAAATATCCTGATAGTCCAGCCGGATCTTGGCCCCCTTGCTGCCGTCACGGCCGACCAGGGCCGAGCCGAAGCGCTTGGGCAGGACCCACTCCCCCGTCGAGAAGGCAAGGGGTTGGGGAACCTGATAAATCTGGGTCTTGGCCTCCGCGGGGTCGACGGCGGCGGGCCGGAAGGCGGGCATGACGAGGGTCTTTTCCACTGCCGGCGGAGGCGGCGCCTTGGCTACGTCGTGGACGTAGGCGTGGATCGTCACGTTGTCGGCCTTGTAGTGGTCGACCAAGGCGCCGTTCGAATCGTAGACGTGGCCCTTTTTGTCGATGAAATAACCGGGGCTCTCGTTCAGCTCGACGCCCTTCCGGGCGTGGCCCTCGGCGTCGATGAAGTCCCGGATCACCCCACCCTCTTTGGTGTCGCCGTAAAAGATATCCTTCACCAGGGCCAAGCGTTTCATTTTCCAATGCACCAACTCCCAGACCTTGGCCTGCACCTCCTCGGCGCTGCGGGAAGATTTGAGGATTTGGCTCAATTCCGCGCGGCTCACGTTGTCGCCCACGCCGTCCGAGAAGGAGAGAATCACGTCCCCTTCTTGAATGGGGACATCCTTCACGACGGGGTCGGCCTTTTTCCCGGTGCCCAAGCCCCCGGACACGATGTTGGCGAAATCCGAGGCGCGCATCGCCAAGGTGTCGCGGAGATGGCCCGTTCGCCGTGCCTCAGCGGCCACCGATTGCTCCTCGGTGCGATAGACCAACTCAAATTCTCCCTGAGCGTTTTTCCGGAACACGATCGCCCCGGCGTCGCCGACATGGACGATGCGCGCGACATGACCCCCGCCGGGCAACGGCAGGATCTGGTGCGCCACCGCCACGGCGCCGCCGCTAGCATAGGGGCTGGCGTTGACCGCATCGCCGGCGGCCACCATCGCCCGCGCCATATCCCCGTGCAGGGCCATCTCCTCGGCGAACTTTTTGCCGGCGACCTCGCTGGCCTTGTCGCCCGAGCCCATCCCGCCCATGCCGTCGAGCACCAGGCCCCAGTTGCGGCCCTGGACGAAGCCGTCCTCGTTGTGATGCTTCTTGTAGCCGATGCCCTCGCCGGTTCGCACCGAAAAGGAACCGTATTCGAAAGTGGGCGTGGCATTGCCGAAGGTCCCTTGGCGGGCCCTGCCCTTGACGTTGTCTCCCAGCGCCGCCTTGATCGACCCCGGGACGGGCGCGATTCGCGGCGCGGGCGGAGCGACGGGTTGAGAGACGGGCGGCGGAACGGGTTTGAGGATGGGTTGAGAGGCCGGCACCGGGCCCTGCTTGGCGACCGGCGGGGCCGTATCCACCAAGGGCTTGCCTGGAGGAATTTTATCCGCGGTCGAGCTGCGGCGTTGCCGGATCGGCGCCTCTGCCTTTGCAGTCGAACGCCCCCTCGCCCAAAGGGCTAAGGCGCTCACGCCGCCGACCACCAAGGCCGCCGCCGCTCCCACGCCCAACATCAAGGGGATCGCCGAACCGTCGGCGACGGATTTATCCGCCGCGTGGGCGAGCTCGGGCGTCAGCAGGGTGGTGATGCCGAGGAAAAACGCCGCGGCCGTGGTTCCGGTCTTGCCGACGGGGCTCGCGGACTTTTCGGCCTTGGGCGCCGCGGCCGCTTCTCCCTCGAAGCGGAAGACCACGGGTATCTCGCCGACCCCGGGGATCTCGGCCCGCACCGTGACTTCCCTAGCGCCTTCCGCCGCGAGAGCAGCGAAGTCCGGCTTCTGCTCGGGACGCAGCACCCCCTCCTCGACCATCTGGTCCATGGCGCGCTCGGCCGTCTCCCAGCGAGTGACGTGCACCTCGGCGCGCACGAATTCACTCGCCGATAGGTTTTTGAATTCACTGTCGAAATGCCGATCGGCGATCTCCGCCATCGGCTTGAAGTGCATCTCGTAAAAGAGAGCGGGCTTCTCCCCGGTGCCGCGCGCCGCGATCGTCGCTTCGACCTCGGCGGCCGTGAGGGCGAACTCGAGGGGGATCAACTCCTTCTCGGTTTTCTCGATGCGCTCGTTGTAGCGAAGCGCCAATTGGTTGTAGGGACTGGCCTTTAGCTCGGCCAAGGACAAGCGGATCTCGCTTTCCAGCGCGGCGCGTTCCTGGATGGCGGCATCGGCTTGGCGCCTGGCTTCCGCCGCCTTGGACCTCGCCGTTGTGGCCTCTTCCGTCTTAGACGCCGACTTGGCTTCCTCCGCCTGGGTCTCGAACTTGAGCATTTCCTGGCGATGGCCGTGGAAGACCCTCTCCAACTCGTTGTAGCGCTCCATCTTGGCGCGGAGGCTCTGCAGCGGCATGCGGAAGTCGAAGGCCATGTCCGCGTAATGGTCGCGGGCGGAGCCCGGGCTCCGATTGGCCAGGGCCTCGACCGTCGCGAAGGCGTTGTGTTCGCCGAAATAGAAGTCCAAAAAGGCGTTGGCGGAAAATTCGGTGGGAGACCAGGCGATTTTTCCCAGCGGGGCCTGTCCCTCGGCCGCCTGCGGCGCGCCGACTTTCTTGGTGGCTTCCGTGACCTCGGTGACTTCGGTCTTGCCGGTTTCCTCCCCGGCGGGCAACTTCGGCTCGGGTATTTTTATTTTGGCGTCGACCTTGTCCAAATCGACCTTTTGCTCGAGGGCCTTGGCCTCGACATCCCGAATCGTCCGGACGGCGGTCTCCAGCTCCGTGACGGCCTGGCGATACTCCTGGGCGGTTTCGACCCTCTGCTCTCCCTCGAGGTCCGTTCGCCGCATCGAATCGCCGAGCATGCGGACTCGCTGGGTCTTTTCGGAAAGGGACAAAAGGGCCGCGACGGCCTCCTTGCCGCGCTCGCCGAGCGAGCCCGGCTGCTCCGAGGCCCAGGCGACGGCCTTGACCGGCCGCGAGGTGGCCTGCAATTGATAGGCGTCCTGCACCACCTGATGCTCCGGCACCAGGGCGACGGCGTCCTTGAGGTGGGCGACCATGGTCGCCAGCTCTTCACCCGCGCGCGCCTTTTCGGCCGGGTCCGAGGATTTTTCATAGCGGGCGAGGGTCGCCTCGAATTTGGTGCCGAAGCGGGTCCCCCCCTTGCCGTCCGCCTCGTAACCGATCATGGTCAACATGCGCAGGGCATAGACGCTGCGCAGGGTGTTCGGCTCCTTCGCCCACTCGCTTAAGGTGCCGAGGTGCTCTGCCTCGAAGCCCTTGAAGGTCTCGCGGGCCTGTTGCAGCGTGGGGATCTCCAAAGCCCCCGGCTGCAGCTTGATCAGGATTTGGGCCTGACCGTCCTCGCCGCGAAGCATCCACTCGGATTTCGAGCCCTTGCCGGGAGTGAGGGGCGTCAGGCGCGACCCGTAAGTCTCTTGGAGCCGGGCCTCGACGTCGGCCAGGCGCTGTTTTCCGTGGACGGTCACCTCATAGGTGGAAGCGGGCGTGTCCTTGAGCTCGTTGTGTTGATATGCCGATCCGAATTTATGGATATCCAAATGGCTCCATCGCCCCACGATGGGCACATGGGCCTGGGTGGGCGTGCTCAGATTGGCGAAACTGCTGAGCCATTGGACGCCCTCGCCCGAGGCCTCGGCGCCGGCCTGCTCGACGACCTTCAACAGGTCGATGGCCTCGGACCTCCCGGATTCGACGAAGGCGTTGAACGCCGCCTCGGTCTGCGCCGCAACCGCGCCCTTCGCCTCTCCTTTCGCCGGCTTGGCGCCCGGTCCGGCCAATTTTTCCGTGGGCTCCCTGGGAACCAGCTTCAGCTTGGGACGGCCGTCGGAGCGCTCCCCTTCCCAGACGAAGGACGCGTCGCCCAATGAGACCTTGTCGCCGGGCCGCAGCCTTTGTCGTTCGGACTTTCCGCTGCGGCGCAGGTAGAATCCGATCTCCCCCTCGGGCGTCCACATCACCTCGACCTCGGCCAAGGGACTCTTGGCCTTCTCGCCCACGACAAGCTTGCCGCCCTGGACTCCGAGCGGCAGCACCTTGCCCGCCTCGAAGGAAAGGACGTTGCTCTCCCCGTCGCTGCGGATCTCCACCTCGGGGATCGCGACGCCATCCTTCGGCGAAAGCGGGGCGGGACCCTCGCCGCGATCCAGCTTGGGCGCTCCATCGAGCGGTTTTGCGGTGGCGCCCTTGCGCGCCGCGAGCGGCCCCTTGATGCCGGGGACGGTCGCTTCCTCCGAGGCCTCGGACTTTTCGGGCGCCGGAAGCTTCTTGCCTGGCTTGGTGACCTCTTCCTCGGCGACCTGCGGGGATTTCTTTTCCACGACGGTCTTCTCGCCCCCCGCCGGTTTTTTCATCGGCAGGACGTTGGTCTCGGCCCGGAACAGGCCTAGCTCGGGCGAGGTCAGGATCTCGGAGACCTCGCGCGTCGTCAGCACGGTGCCGCGCTTGGCGTCAGAGGGCAAGATCACGTTGTCCTTGCCGAACCACAGGTTCGGCTCGACCCCGAGCTTCTCGGCCTTGGCCTTCTCGGCGGCGTTGATCCGCTCGAGGACGCTAAGCAGGCCCTTGCCCGAAGGCAGCTCGCGGCCGTTGGGGATCGCGACGATCTGCAGGGTGCGCGGCACCGAGGCGCCGTCCGCGGCGGTCGCCGCCTCCAGCGGCACCACCGAAACCTGGAGGGTGTCGGGGCTGCCGGCCTTGGGCTCGACGCGCGGCAGGGAGAGCCATCGCTGGTAGACGGTGAAATCCCCCAGCTTGCTCAGGTCGAAGAAACTCAAGTTCGTCTCGCCCTCGTGCACCGAGGCCTCGGGGATCAAGGCCTCCGCCGCGGCCTTTTCGCGGCCGGCCTCGACCTTGGCGAAGAATTCGCTCGCGGCGGCCTCCCGCGCGGCGGGATCGGCCAGCATCTTCTCGATCGCCGCGACCGCCTCGCCCATGACCTGCTCGGCCTTCGCCGGCGGGAAGCGGTCCGCGCCGACGATGCCGTGCTGCTTGAGGATCTCGCCGTAGCGCTGGAAGAGCGCCGCCTGCAGGCGCACGCCCGGGTCCTTGGGGTTGTACTCGGTGCCGAAGGCCGTGAAATCCTCGAAGTGCGTCGCCTCGCCGATCAGCTTGCGCAGCGCGGGGTCGGCCAGGACCCGCGCCTGATTCTTTGCGATCCAGACGCACCAGCCGCCGTCGGCCAGGTTGTCGGTGGTCACCTGCCGCAGATTCAGCTCGCGCAGCGCCGCCGCGACGACGGGATCGCCGCCGGCGGCCTTCATGGCCCCGGCGTCGGCCTTCGCCGCCTTAAGCGCCTTCGGATCCGCCTTCACCGTCTCGAGCGTCCCCTCGAGGCGCTCGAGCAGTTGCTCGGTGGCGTTTTTCGGGTTGCCGAAACGGCCGTGGTGGTCGATCGTCGCCTTGTCCAGGTGCTGGGTCTCGGGACGCGTCGGCAGACTGGTGTCGTAGATGTGAGTCTGTTTGAGCTGCTTGGTACGCGCGTCGAGGATCACCTGCTCGGCCCATTCCAAGGCCTTGGCCTCGGCCTCCTGCTGAGTGAGGCCCTCTTTCTTCTTGATGTACTCGGCGTAGCGGGCCAGGCGGGCGGCGTCAGGCTTGGCCTTGGCGATCTTGTCCGCCTTGGCCTCGACCGCGGTAATCGGGACGAAGCTCGCGACGCCGAGATCGCGGTCGCCCAGCTTGGCCTCGGCGCCGAGCGGCTCGACCGAGACGACCATGTCCTCGGTGACCGGCAGGATCTCCTCCTCGGCGCGGCGGGTGGCGACGAGGTCCTCGCGCAGCCATTCGGAGGGCAGCTCGGGAAGCCGATCCAAAACTTCCTTGGACTTCGCGGCCTGCTCGCCCTCGGGAATCCGCGTCGCGGCCAAGCGCTCGCCCTCGAAGCGGAGCTCGATCTGGCCCTTGAGCACCAGGTTCACCAAACCCTTCACCGCCTCGGAGGTGACGCCGGTCTCCAGGACCCAGCTCGCCAGGGCGAGGCGCTGCTTGGGCTTGGTGAAGCCCGCGACGTCGGCCAACATAGGAAGGAACTCGCCCCCCGCCTCTTGGGCCTTGAGGCCCGGCAAGATGTCGCCCGGCTGGGCGCTCTCGTGGAGGGCGCGCAGGAAGAGCTTGGCCATCCAAGCGCGGCCGGCGGGCGTCTCGACGCCCACCTTGCCCAGCAGGGCCTCGGCGCGGCCCCGCAGCACGGACTGGGCCTCGGGGCCCCACTGGCCGGCGCCCAGCGATTCGAGCGGCGCGGCGAGCTTCTCGGGCGAGGCAGCGCGGAACATCGCGTAGACCGCGAGCTCGCCCATCAGGGCCTGGCCCTCGGGGGTGCGCGCGGCGTCGGGTCCGAGGATCTGGTTGGCCAGGGAATGGAGCGGCGCCTTCAAGGACTTGGCTTGGGTCGCGTACTCGCTCAAGTGGGCGGGCTCAAGCCCGGTCTGCAGCGCGAAGCCCAGCAGGCCGTCGCGCAGGGCGTCGAAGCTCCCGCCGCGCTCGATGCCGGCCTCGGTCAGCAGCTTGGTCGCCTCGCCGTGCAGCCGGCCGGCGATCCCCGCCAGCTCGGCGGCGCCCAGGGGCTTGCCCGGCTCGGCGAAGGGATGGATCTGCGCGTAGCCCAGCAGGGCGGCCTTGGCATTGCGGCCCCGCGGGCTCTTGGGATCCAGACCGAACTGCTCGGCGACGATCTTGTCGTAGCGCGCCATCTCCTCGGCGCCGGTGCGGGACTCGATAGCCTTGAGGCTCTCGCCCTGGGCGCGGGAGCGCATCAGGGATTCCCAAACCGCGCGGCCGGCCGGGGTCTTCGCGTCGAAACCCATGCGCTGGACGATCGGCAGCAGCTCCTTCGCCTGATAATCCATCTTGTGTTGGGCCAGCTTCATCTGGCTGGCCTTTTCGATCTTGGCGATGCGGCCGCCGGAGATCGCGTTGACCGTCTTGCCCGCCATCATCATCTGCGCGTCCATCACCGCGCTGCCCGCGAGGCGCACCCAGAAGGGGACGTTCTCTTTCGGGCGCAGGCCGATCGCCTCGTTGACGTATTCGCTGCCGGTGAAGGCCGTCACCCGGGTGCCCCAGGCGGTGATCCCCGATTTGGCGACCGCGTCCATGCCCTTGGCGAGGCGCAGCTCGAAGGCCGCGGCGCCCAAGCCCCCGCCGCCCTCGAGGGCGCGGGCCATGCCCGCCTCGGCGCGGCCGACGTAGCGCGCGCTGGCGCCGGAGAGGCCCTGCATGCCCATGCCGACGCCGTGGAGCAGGACGAAAGTGACGAGCATGCTGCCGAACTCGGTGCCGAAGTGCTTGAGGTTCCAATGGCTGGTCTTGCCGCTCCAGATCGTCTCCATGGTCATGGAGCCCAGGGTGAAGCCCGCCGCCTCGGCGGTCGTCTTGACCGCGAAGGTGCTGGCGCGCAGCGCGATCGGCGAGCGGATGAAGGTGGCGGCGCGCGCCACCCAGGCGGCCTCGGCACCCACGGCGAGGACGCGCCCGACGCCGAAACTGACCAGCATGATCGCCGCGCTCTTCAGCGCCTCCTCGTCGGATTCGGCGAAGATGATGGTCATGTTCTTGAGCGATTTGAGGATGCCGTCCCAGCGCGCCTGGCCGGGGATGTCTTCCAGCACGGCCTTGGCGCCGGCGGCGACGTAAGGATCTTTCTCGAGGAGCTGGGCGATGCCCATGGCGGCGCCGTACTTCTCGGCGCGCAGCATCCCGCGAGAGAAGCCGAGCAGGGCTTGGGAAAATTCCTCGTCCGTCATGTCCGGATTGGAGATGCGGCTCACGAAGGATTTCGCCACCGCGCCCTCGAAGGACTCGAAGTAGAAGCCGCCCATGTCCCGGCGGAAGGCGTCGTCCAGCGAGCGGAGCTCGCCGGAGGCGAGCTGCTGCTGCCACTTCTGCAGGGTGGCCTGGACCTTGTCGCGGATCTCGGCGGTCTCTTTCTCGCTCAGCTCGGTGCGCTTGCCTTGAAATTCGCTGAACAGGACCGGCGCCAGCGCGTCGAAGACCATCCGCATCCGCCGCTGCTCGGTGCCTTGGGCCAGCTTGGCCAGCATCAGCTGGGCGGTGGGATTTTTGGGGATCGCCGCGAGGGTCTCCTGGGCCTTGGCCAGCTCGCCGTTATTGAGCTGCAGCATGCCGCGGGCGAGCGTCGCCAGCTCGCGGACCTCCGCGGGGGCCTGGGGCGAATCCATGTCGACGACCCTCTGGAGGGCCGCGTTCGCCTCTTTCTTGAGGCCGACCTGCTGGTAGCCCTGCGTCACCGTCAGCAGCAGGCCGATCTTTTGCCGCGGGTTGCCCATCTTGAGGGCGAAGTCCTCGACCGGGCCCAAGGATTCTTTGACGCGCTCGGAGAGGCCCAATTCGATGAAGAGGGCCGAGGCCTTGAGGCGCAGTTCGACCGCCTGCGGGCCGCGCGCGGTCGCCGCCTCGGCCAAGAGGAAGTGGCCGTTTTGCGCCAACTCGCCGAAGCGGAGGAGGGATTCGGAGGTGAGGGCGCCGGCCAGCCAGGCGGAGTCGCCCTTTTCGAGGGCCGCGTGGAAGCGGGACTTCAAATCCTGGGTGATTTTTTCGGCCAGCCGTTTTTGGGCCTCGGGGGCCTCGGCGTCCTGGGCGAAATACTCGGCGAGGATCGGGGCGACCGTCTCCTCGAGCGCCTTCAGTTCGGCGTCGACCTTGCCTTTATCGAGGAAGGCGCCCTCCCCTTCGCTCAGACCCCGGTAGACCGCCGCGCTCTGCGCCAGCATGCGGGCCTGCTCGAGGCGCTCGGCGTAGGGCAGGTCTGTGGCCTTGGCGAGCTCTTTGCGCCAGATCTCGAGACGGCTCGTGTAGAGCGCGGTGCGCGACTCGACGGGGAGCTGGCTCAGCCGGCCCGAGATGTCGTCGGCCAGGAGGGCCTGGTCGATCTGGACGGAGAGACCGGCGAGCTCGAGGCGCTCCTTCGCGTCGGTCGGTGCCTTGAGGCCGTCGGCGGGCTTGCCGAAATTCAGGAAGTTGAGCAGGTCGTCGCGGGATTTCTGCAGCTCGGCGTTGATCACCCGCGAGCCCGTCGCATCTTCTACCGTGTCGTAATAGGACTTGAGCAGCAACAGCCGTTGCACGTCGGCCTTCGGGGAGCTGGTGTCGTGCAGGACCGACATCTTGAGGGCGCGCAGCTTGCTGGCATCAAGCAGGGTCTTTTCCTGGGGCAGGCCGCTGCCGCGCAGCGCCAGGTAGGCGGCGGTCTCGATCTGCAGCTTGTCGGCGTCGCTCATCTTGTCGTCGACGGTCGCGCGCAGCTCGGTCAGCGCCGCCTCGACGCGCTTCTCGTCCCCCAGCTTGGCGAAATCGCCCATCGCCGTCAGCAGCGCGCCCCGCTTCTCGCGGACGTCTCCGATTTTTTGCGCCTCGGCGAAGGCCTGGTCGGCGGCGTGGCTCTTTCCCACGTAGTCCTTGAGCCCCGCCGCGGAGAGGAAGGGCAAAAGCTTCATCTCGCCGTCGTCGAGGATCCGGTAGACCAGCTCTTGGGCGATCTCCTTGTCGGCGGAGTCCTTGTGGCCGAAGGCGGCGTCGAGGACCTGGCCGGCGACACCGTGCATCGTCTCGGAGGTGGTGCCATCCCGGTCGTTGAAGGACCGTCCATAGTACTGGCGCAACCTGCCGAAATTCTGAAGCAACCCGTCTAAGGCCGCTTCCCGCTCCGCGTCATCCATCTCGCGGGAAGGCACGATCTGGATCAGCCTGTCCAGGGTCTCCAGGTCCTTCGCGGTCTCCGAGCTTAAGTTTTCGCCTTTGCCGGAGAATTGCAGGGCGATGAAGGCCTGGGCCCTCTCGACCTGGACACGGGTCGACCGCTCACCCTCGGCGACTTGCAAGCTGTCGCGCACGGTTTTGGCCGCCTCATTGACTTGTATGTAAAGGCCGAATTTGGCCTTCCAAACCGTCTCTCTATCGTAGGAATCGTGAGCGGCCTCCAGGTTGACAACGGCCTGGTAAAAGGTCTCCACACGCTTCAAGTTTTGGTAGCGGTCGAGGGGCTCCGCGCCGCGGAAGGATTCCAACTGCCCGGCCATGGTCTCGAGGGTCTTCAGGCTCTTCAAGGCCTCGCCGGGGTTTACCTGCGCCAGCGAATGAAAGCGCTGCAGCTCGGCGTCGAAGTCCTGGCGCAAGGTCCCTTGGTAGCCGTGCTCGGCATCGGCGCGCAGCTTTTGCGTCGCCGCATCGCCGGGATGGGCCTTGAGGAAGGCGTCGTAGGCGGTCAAGGCGGATTTGAAATCCCCGGCGGCGGCCAAGGCTTGGGCCAAGGGCTTTTGCAGCTCGACATTCGCCGGGTCGGCGGCCACCGCCGCCAGGTAGGCCTCCTTGGCGCGGGGCGCGTCTTGGCGGGCGGTGTAAAATTCGCCCAGGGCCGTCTGGCGCGCGGCGTTTTCGGGCTCGTAGTAGCTCGCCATGCGCAGGTGCTTCTCGAGGAGGACGGCGTCGCCCTCCGGGCCGGCCTTCTGCAGGCGCGATGCCTCGCCGGCGTGCCAATGCGCCATGCGGCCCGCCAGGCTTAAGGACGCGAACTCAGGCGTGTCGAATTCCTTCTTCAGGCCGCCCTTGGCGTCCTGCCAGGGGATCTCGAAGCGGATCTTCTTGAGGGCCTTCTGCACCCGGGCGTCGCCTTGGTGCGCGTCGAGATAGCCGAAGACCTCGGCGGCCGTGATCTTGCGGTCCGGGGCGTCTCCTTCGCGGCCCGAGACTCCGTCCATCAGGGCCGAAGGGATGCCCGCGTCGCGCAAGGCCCCGTAGAGGGCCTTCGCCACCGGGTTGCTCTCACCGGAGAAGGCGGCCACATAGGGCGCGGTCGCCTCTTGGGCGAGGAGTTCCTGCTCGGTGAAGGCGAGGGATTTTTTATGCTGGCCCGCCTCGGTCGCCGCCTGCGCGGCGCGATGGAAAATCAGCGCGGCCTCGGGATGGCGTCCCGCGTCCTTCAGGGCGAAGCCGACGAAGCTGAAGGCGTCCGGGGATTTTCCGATCATCTCCTTGCCGTCGGGGCCGGAGAGCCGGTCGAGAATTTTCAGGACGACGTCGAAGTCGGGCTCGGTGCGCAGGGCCTGGGCGTAATGCAGGCCGGCGTCGCGGAAGCGCCCCTGCGCCGCGAGGCCCTCCGCCAGGCGGAGTCGCGCCGCGGGGTTTTCGCCGTCCATCTCGACGGCGGTGCGAAACAGGCGCTGGGCGGCCTGCTCGAGCGCCACGGCCTCTTTGGCGTCACCGACGCCGCGCTTCGCGCGGGCTTGGGCGAGCAGCTCCTCGCCGCGCAGCACGGAGGCATGCGCCATCATCTTGGGGAGGGTCTGGCCCTTCCAGAGCTTGCCCAGCTCGCCCTTGACCTGGCCCTCTTCCAGGCCGAGCTCTTTCAGCACCGCGACCTGTTCTTTGTAAGGCAGCAGGGGCAGGCGCGTGTGGCGGCCGGCCCATTGCACCAGGGCCGCGGCGTAACCGGGGTCTTGCTTGCTGAGCTTCTTGGGGTTGGGCCAGGCGCCCAGCGAGCGCTGCGGGTCGGTGCCGAGCAGCTCGCCGCGCACCGACTGGTGGTAAGCCGGCTCGAAGGTGCCGTCCGGCCTGAGGTGCTCGACTTCGTTCAAACCGAGTTTTTGGAAATAGCGCTTGATCGTCTCGCCGTGCTTGACGAGGTTGTTGAAGGCGACGGCGAAGACCTCGGACTTTTCGACCTTGCCGTCCTTGGGCTCGCCGACGCGGCAGATCCCGACCCGCGGCCCGCCGACGGCGTCGTCGGCGACGCTGCCGTCGATGTCGCGATCGCTCAATCCGGCTTGGTGCAGTTGGTCCAGGAAAAATTTCGAGGGTGATCCTGGTTCGAGAACGGTCTTGCCCATGCGTTGCCCCTTAAACCGCCCGCGCGGACGGCCCCTTCCAGCAAGATGCTTTTCATCATCGGCCGAAAGGCGTGGTTGAGGTGCTATCTAATTGATAAATTTTAGCAAAGAGGGTGCCAAAGGCCTAGGGCTAACCTTTCTTGAAATCATTGATTTTTTAATAATTTGCCGCTTATCAAAATGAGAAAATTCTCATATTGAAGCCGCGGTTAGGAGAGATTTTGAAATAATCGGAAGTCGCCGGCTTGGCTATAGGGTGCGACCTCCCCTTCTCGCACAACTTTTTCGGGCGACGGCGATAAGTCCCCACCTACCTACCTTTAAATGAAGTTTCGCCCGCATTTTTCAGTCCTCGGGGGGCTGAAGGGCGATGGATGCACGGATCTATTCGGAGGGCACCTTGATCCGGAACCTCACCGACCCGCAAACCGCGGCCTTCGCGGCGGCGTTGCGCCTGCGCGCGCCGCAGGCGGCCGAGCTGGACGCCTTGTCCCGCGAGGGCGACGCCGAGCTCCGCGCGCTCGGCCTGCTTCGCCTTGCCGATCGCGTGGCCGAGGCCCGCCGCCCGGACGCCGCCGCGGCCCTCTACCAATCCCTCATCCAGCCAGGCGGCGATCCCCAAGTACAAGCGCGCGCCCGCCGGCGGCTCGAGGCCTTGAGCGGCCGGGGCGGCCTCGGTCAGAAATGCGAATTTTTTCTCGAGCACCTGGCCGCGCACAGCCTCGACCCCCTGGCCCTGGCCACCATGACCTTGGGCGGCGCCACCTATCGCATCGCCCGCCTCGGGGCCCTAAGCTCCGGCGCGCCGCGGGCGGCCGCCGCGGTCTTCGCCTGGGGCACCGAGGTCTCGACCTTCACCCTGGCCGGACGCCTCGGGGCGCGCTGGCTAGGGCGGGAGACCCCTTCTTCCGTGGGACACGACCTCGCCTCCGCTGCCCTGGTCCTCGGCAGCCTGCGGCTCAGCGCTTGGGCCGGGGGCTCGCTGTTTCGCAGGATCGGCGCCTCGTCGCCCGGACCAAGCCCCTTCCCCGCGGTCTCCACAAAGATCCTTCCTTTCGCCGTCCCCTTCGCGGGCATCACCTTGGGACACGGTTTGGAACAGAGCCTCGGCCTGCGCGAGGCCCAAGGCGCCGCGGGGCTCTTGGCCGACAGCTTCACGACCCTGTTTCATTTTCAAGTCGCGGGACGACTGGCGCACCGGATCTTGGGAAAAGATTTTTCGCTTTGGGAGCGGCGCATGGACCTGCAAGCGGAGCGGCTGGGCGCGGGGCTCCCGCCGGCGGCGCCGCGCCTGCAAGCGGTGGCCGAGGGATTCGTCCTCGGACCGCCGATCGCGGGGGCACCGGCAGCCCTGCGCCACTACAGCCTCTCCCGGCGCCACGGCTCGGAATCCCCGCCGCCTCAGACCCGCCTCGAGGCGCTGCGCGAGCGCTTCCTTCCGCTATTTCCGAAAGCGGAATGGGTCTCCCGCGCGGAGGAGATCGTCCAGACCGTGGGGCGCATCCACTGCGACCTGCCGGACTTCCACGAGCGGCTCCTCGAGGCCCTGATCCGCGCCCCCCGGCCGGGCAGCCGCGAGCAGCTCTACCTCGTGCTGGCGATCGAGGACGTCTTCGCCTCCGACGCCGTCCGCAGCGCCACCGGCAGCTTCGACTACGCGCTGCTGCAGCGGCTGCTCGGCCGCGCGGTGTCGGAGTCGGACGGCCCCTACCGAAACCAGGTCCTGCAGGCGATCTTCAGCGGGATGGAAGGCGGCCGCGCCCGCGAGCATTGGCTGCGGCTGGCGGAGGGACTCGGTGAGAACGCCGAGCCGAATCTCTTCGCGGAGCCGCTCTACACCGAGGGATTTTGGCGGGCCTACGGCGACTTGGCCGGTGCGGCTTGGGCGAACTATCGCCCCCAGGACCACGTCGCTTTGTTCAACTTCGCCTACCGGAATTCCATGGGCCTGAACCGGCAGGCCGAGCGCATCATCCGAACCTTCGGCGCCGGCCGCGAAGACCCGCGCTACCCCGCCGCGGAGATCGACCGCGCCCTGGACCTCGCTCGGGAAATGCCGCAGGGCGAACTTATCCTGCAGCGCCTCCACGACCTCTTCGCCGTCCAGGACAGCCCCGCGAAGCTCTTCGAGCTCTCCCGCGCCCCCGGCTCCAGCCCCAAGCTCTCGCAGCTCTTGCACCGGCTTCGCCAAGGGCGGACCCGCGAGTCGCTCGCCTTCGAGATCAACGGCTCTTCCCACACCGCCTACCTCAACGACGTGCGGCTGGCCCGCAAGGTCCTCTCCGTCATGGAGGACGTCGCGCCCTACCTCCACGATCCTGCGCTGAGGGAGGCGAACAAGGCCCGACTCGTGAAAGCCTTTGAAACCTGGGCCGCCGAGTCGCGGGACCTGGCGGTCGGGGATCTCTTCAGGCTCTTGGAGACCAATTCCAGCCCCGTCACCGAGGCCCTGATGCTCGCCTGGATGGCGCGAAAATTCGACGTCGAACTCCTCCCCGCGGCCGAATTCGACCGGCGCGTCGCAGCCTGGGGCAAGACGCGGGACTGCGACCTGTCGATTTTCTTTCCGCACGGCGGCGAGCGGGGCGGGCCGCTCATCCTGATCAAGGCCCCCGAGCTCGACCTCGGCAACGAGGCCGGGCGCAAGCGCGCCTTCGCCGAGCTGATGAACCGCGTCAAGGCCCTGGCCCACGAGGCCGAGCACTGGCGCCACGTCACCGGGAATTACTTCGGGACCGAGCGCGGCTCCCGACCCCTGCAACTGGCCGAGGCGAGCCGCGAGGAGCGCTACGTTTCGGAGATCATGGCCTACCTCGAAGAGTTCCGCTGGCGGGCGCGCAACCTCGACGCGGATTTTTGGGAGATCTCGCGGCGACTGGGAGAGACCCTGCCGGTCTACCTGCGGGGGATGGCCGACCGGTCTTACTTCGGAGCCTCCAACCAAGCCCGGGCCCTGCGCTAGGCGCGACTCATTGAACCCGGCCGGCCCGCGGCTCGTGATGATAGATGATGTTGATGTCCGGGGGCAGAAGGGGATGGCTTCCGGCGTAGAAGGCGTCGGTGATTTCGATCACGCGGCGTTGTCCGCCGATCTCGACCTCATTCCACACATGCGCCCCGCCGATGATGCTGCCGCGGACCATCT
Organism: Deltaproteobacteria bacterium PRO3; assembly: GCA_030263375.1. Classification (NCBI taxonomy): domain Bacteria; class Deltaproteobacteria; species Deltaproteobacteria bacterium PRO3. The sequence goes on along the minus strand of SZOV01000010.1, from coordinate 31,380 downwards.
GGACCTTGCGGACCCCCATGTCGGCCAAAAAGGCCTGGGTGAGCAGGGCGAGGTGGCGGCAGAAAGGGAACTTCCGCTTCAACATCTCGCCCACCAGGATTTTCTGGTCCCGCTTGTCGGCGATGAAGGCGTCCAGTCGGCGCAGGGCGCCCTTGGCGTCCTCGCCCGGGTCGCGAAATTCCTTGCGGAGCATGAAATTGTAAATGCTCATCGCCAATTGCAGGTCCCGCTCGAAATTCGGATCCTGGGGGTCCAAGAATTCCTTACCGATGGCGCGCCTCACCTGCTCTTGGGCCTGGGCCAGGAAGTCACGCACCACGACGTCCTGGCTCCGATCCCAGACGATGATCTCGCGGTTGGCGGGATCTTCGGCATAGCGACCCGCGCCCTCCATATAGACCGCGCTGCGCCCCGGGACCTCCAGGCCGTTGACCGGGGTCCCTTCCAGCAAATTCTCCTGGGTGAATTGCTTCGCCTGATAGAGATGGGGATGGACGATGGCCCAATCCCCCGCGGTGATGGTGCGGGAGAGATCGCCGTCCCCGGCTTTCCTCTGGGCGGTCCAGGTGATCTTCTCGTGGCCCATCTGCAAGATGTCGCCGTCCTTTAAAGTCACCGCCTCGCCCGAAGGGAGACGCCGGCCGTTGACGAAGGTCCCGTTTAAGCTGGCCACCCATCCCTTGGGGCTTTGGGCGCCGTCCCGGAGCTCGTAGACATCTCGGTCGCCTTCCCGCTTGTAGCTCAGGGTCGCCTGGCGCCCGGAGATCAAGCTCTTTTTATCTTGGGGCGAACCCAAGACCCAATCACCCACGCGACCCAGGACGAGGGAGCCCTTAGTTTCCAAGAGCCGCCGGGCATCGGCGGGTATTTCGGTCCCTCCTGGAACCGGCGGCTCGCCTTTTTTGGCCTCGGTTTTTCCGGCGCCGCCCTCCGCCGTCTCGTGAAAATAGACGTGGACGGTGATGTTGTCGGAGGGCTTGTAGTGGTCGAGCAGGGTGCCGCCGCTCTGGCGATCCCAAATGTTGGCGTTCTGGTCGATCCAGCGCTGCTGTCCGTCCGGCGTCGTGATGGGGGTGCGCAGTCCGAGGGGGCGACTGAAGCTCTCGATCAGGATTCCGCCCTCCTTGGCGCTGTAGACGGAATAGACATAGGAGTGGGTGGCCTCGTCGAGGTCGCGGCGCATGTAGCGCTTCTTCCCGTCGCGAAGCACCTCGATGCGTTCGCCGGGGCCTAATTCCCCCCATTGCAGCTTCCACTCCCGCTTGGCGCCCATCGCCTCGTGGGCGCTGCCCATCCTTCCGAAGGCGGTATTAAAGATGCCGTCCATGGCCTGGCCGGGATTTTTGGCCGCGAGGGCCTGGCCGGCGATTTCCCGCGAGCTCACGCTGTCGCTCACCCCGTCGGACATCATCACGATGCGGTCTCCCGCCTCCAGACGGACCTCGGTGACGACTGGCAGGGTATTCTTGCCGCCGCCCAAGGAGCCCAGGACCACATTGGACCTGGGATGGGCGCGCTTCATCAATTCGACGTCGTCGGTGTGCAGGCCTAATTTTCGGGCGGTGGCCGGGAGGCCCTCGGCGGCGAGATTTTTCTCCACGAGATCTTCCACCAGGGACTGATCCTGGGTACGGTGCTTGATGCGGCCGTCCTTCCCGATCACCATCCCCACCGCGTCTCCGACGTGGACGAGAACGGCCGTGCGGCTGCCGTCGGGATTCTTGACGATGAAATGCCCCACCGCGACGACGCTGGAGCGCGCGTAGGGCGAGGCATGGATGGCCTCTCCGCCCGCGAGCAGGGCTTGCTGGAAGACCTGGGCCGGCGGCCCGTCGCCCGCGTGCTCGGCCATGTATTTCGCCACCGCCTCGCCGAAGACCTTGCCGGCCTTGCCGTGCGAGCCGCCGGTGCCGACCTCGTCGATCACCACGGCCCAGTCCTTGCCTTGGACGAAGCCGTCCTCATTGTAACTCTTGCCGACCCCCTCGTGGGTCTTCGCCGCCGAGATCCCGTATTCCTCCGTCGCCTGGGTCTTCAGGACGGTGCCGCGGCGGGGCCGGCCGGGTTCGTTTTCCGCCAACAAGGCCTTGGCGCCATAGAGCGGATCGGAGGATGGGGCCGGCGGCTGGTCCCGCAGCGCCTGGTCCGGATGAGGCAGGGGCGCGACGCGGTCGGCCTGGGCCCGCGCGTGGCCCGTTCCGTCCCGGAAGTGCAGGCTTACTTCGGGACTCCCGGGGGCCTGCCGCAGGGTCTGTCCCTCGACCTGGAACCAGCCCATGCCGAACCGGAAGTAGTCGTGGTTCTCGACGGGGATGAAGCCGTCCGGACGCGGGGCCTTGGGCTGGAGGTTGCCCCCGAACACGTCCGTCGCCTCGACCGGATAGAAGATCCAGCCGGCGCCTTCGCGGCGCAGCTTGCCGCGCAGGACGGGCTCGCCGGAAGACACGCTGTCTTGGATGACGACGGCGAGCCCCGCCTTGTCGGAGAGCTTGGCCGGGTCGCCGACGAAGACGTCGAGCTCTTGGACTTTCGGCGGCAGAACGCCCAGGTCGATCGCCCGATGCTCCAAACCCAGCTTGAAGGTCGAGAAGACCTCCGGGACCCGATCCACCACGGGCACCCGAGGCGGGGTCGTTTCGACGGCGGGGCGAGGCGCGTCCAGCGGAGGCCGTTGGGGCGGCGCCTGGTCCCAGGCCACCGCGCGACGCTGCGGCAGCGGTGGGGGCGCCTCGGACTGGCCCGCCGCCTTGCCCTTGGCCAGCTTGAAAACCAAACCGCCGATCCCGCCCAAGACCAGCAAGGTCGCCCCCACGATCCAGGGCGCGGTGCCGCCGCCGGAGGCCTCCGCGGCCTTGTCGGCGGCATGGGCGAGGTCCGGAGCGAGCAGGGTCACGAGGCCGGCGACCAGGCCGGGCAAACCGCCGGCGGGACGCCGGTCGGCGGCGGGCTCGCCCGCGCGCGGAGCGGCTTCGACCTTGTCGACGGTGGAGACGGCCCAGGGATCGGCCTGATCGGAGACCACAGGGGCCTGCTTTTCCGGCATCGCCCAGTGCAGCGGGGCCTCCGGGCTCAAGGCGTAATAACGGTAGAAGCTCGCCTCGACCAGACCTTGGATTTTGACGAATTCGGGGGAATTTTTTCCGTCCTGTTTGACCTTGAGGGATTTGAGCCAACCTTGGAACGTCGCGGTCGGTCCCGCCGTCGCGCGCCACTTTTCATAGCCGGCCGCGAGGTCTTTATCCGCCAGCACCGCCTGGGCCAGGCCGGTTTTTTTTGGATCGGTCTCCCGCAACCAGGCCTCCGCCTTGGAGAAGGCGGGCGCCGCGGCCCGGCCCTGCGCCTCGGAGAGGAGGATCTGCTCGTAGCTGTGGGTGCGCAGGACGCCGAGGACACTGTTCGTCATGTCGGGCGCGAAAAATAAATCGTGGAGGCTGGCGTCCTTGTTGGCGGGCGAGCTGGAAAGAATCGTCATGTACTTCGCGACGTCGATCTGGCCCTGGTGGTCGCCCAGCATGAGGGCCTGGACATAGGGCGGGAGTTTGCCGAAGGCCTCCCGCATCGTCTGCACCTGCTTGGCGAAATCGGCGTCCCGCATCAGGACCTCGATATCCGGAATCCCCTTTTCACCCAACTTTTTCGAGACGGCTTGGAAGGCCTCGAGATAGGGCTTGAGCTGCTTGTCATAACCCTCGTTGAAGACGTGGGACTTGATGCCAAGGCCCGCCAGGGAATTCTTCACGACCCAGCTCGAGACGAAGCCGTGGTATTGGATGGCCTCCCACATCCGCTGCGCCTCCAGCGGATCCAGGATCCCCAGCTTCACCAATTCCTTGCTGCGGGAGCGGACGGTCTCGGCGTCGTGGTGCACCAGGATGGCGGTCATCCCGTCGAAGGGCAGCGTGACTTTGGCCGGATCCAACTTCTGCTCGGCCAAGGCCTCCTTCAGGCTCTGCCCTGCCTTGACAACGATGTCGGCGCCCGTCTTGTTGAAGGGCGAGGTCTTCAGGATGGTGTAGCCGGTCTTGGTGCGGATGTCGGGGTCCCATTTGCCGGCGTCGTGGTAGAGGGCGGCGAGGAACATCGCCTTCTTCTCAGCCACGGTGGGCTTTTCGCCTTTGGCCGCCGCCATCATTTCAAAGTGGACCAAGGTCCCTTCCACCACCATGGGCACGTGGGTCAGCTCCGCCGCCCCGATTCGCACCGCCGGGTTGTTGTGCAGGTAGAGGTCGCCCACCAATTGATAGAATTGCTTCCGGGTCAGGCCGCCGGCCTGGTCGACGATGCCGTGGGCCTTCGCCGTCAGGGCCAGGTCGATCATGCTGTCCACCGATTTGACGTTGTCGGTGGAGACCTTGATGCCCTGGCGTTCCAGGTCGGCGACGATGCGTTCCCGCAAAGCCGTTCGGTTTTCGAGCGTTGCCTTCCCGTCAAAGACCTCGCCGGCGATCTGCCGGGTGATATCGGGCATCACCTTGGCATAGGGAAGGCCGTCGACCGTGTATTGCCGCTGGGCGAGAGTCTGCCGGAAGGTAGCCTCCGCCTCGGTCAGGATCTTCTCGTAGGAGGCGATCTCGGCGGGATCGGCCTTCCTGGCCTTCATCCGCGAGATCTCGGCCCGCATCAGGTCGAGCTGCTCGCGCTCTTCGCGGATCTGATGGCCGATCCTGGCCTCGGAGCTCGTTCCGATCTTCCCGACCTCGAATTTCAAGACGATGCGTTGGCTGGTTTCGACCACGGCGCCGTTTTCGACGCCCTTGCTTTTGACCAAGACCGTCACCTCGCCGCTCTTCCGATCGGGGGCCCATTTCAAGCCCTCCAACATCTCGAATTCCCCGCGGGCCCGCATTTTTTGGACGAGGTCCAAGGCTTGTTGCGCGCCGGCGACCCTGACATTCATCTGGACGAATTCCTTGGCGGGGACCCGGCTCCAATCGTCGGCATAGACGCCGATCTTCTCCGGAGGCGAAAAATTCAGCTCGTAGGCGAAATCGGGCCTTTCGTTGGAAATTTGCCGCGCTTGCTGCAGGGAGGGGAAGCTCTCCACACCCAGGAAAATTTCCAGGGGGGCGAGCTTCGCCTTCGTCTCCAGCATGGCCGCGGCATGGGCCCGCTCCATCCGATGGTATTTCGAATTGTGCAGGCCTTCGGTCCGGTCTTGGACCTCTTTCCACTTTTTATTCAGGGCCTCGCGCTTCGCCAGGCTGGGCTGCTTTCGATAGTCCTTTTCGAGGGACCGATATTCGTTCCACAGGCCTTCCAATTTTCCGAATTCCTGTTGAAAGGCCCGGGCCTCCTCGCCCCAGGCATCCCGGCGCTCGGCGAATTGCGCCAAGGTGGTCCGCGTGTCTTTGCCGCCGTAGTAGTCGAAGAGCTCGCCGACCAGGTGCTCCCCCGCCTGGCGGGTGCCGGTGGCGTAGTGTCCGGAGCCGCCCTTGCCGGGGGCGCGCCAGTGGAACTCGAGATCGCCGAGCTTCAGCGACATGCCGTCCTTCAGCGCCATCCCGCCCTTGGGGACGTCGACCCATTTTCCCCCCTCCTCGTATTGAATCTTGCCGTTCTTCGGAACGAGGTCGAAGCCGCCGTCGCGCGGGTTCAAGTCCAGGGCCCAAGGATCTCCGGGCAGCTTCTTATCCCGGCTGCTCCAGTGGACGGATTTTTCGGCCTTGGATGGCACGCTGTAGCCGTCGAGGCCGTCGGCCGAAAGCAGGAGCCCCGGCGACTCCGGTGCCGCCTCGGTCTTGGAGCCCTCGGCAGGTTGGGTCGGGGTGGGGGTGCGCCGGTCGCGCCCCGCTTTCACGGTCTTGTCTCCGGGCAGAACGGGGGTCGGCGCGCCGACGCGATCCGCTTGGCCGCGGGCCGCGGCGGTGAGCGGCTGGGGCTCGGTCTTGGCGGCATCCTTCCCGCGTGAGTCGGCTTCCTCGTCGGGCTGGGGCGCAACTTCCTTTTGCTTGGCGCCCTTGCCCTTCGGCCTATCGACCTTGGTGTCCTCGGCACGGCTTTCCGCGACCGCCTTGGGCTTGGCCCGCTGGGCCGGCCCCAGCTTGTACTGGCTGCCGTCCTTATTGAGGTAGGTCATGGTGCCGCCGCTGCGGAGATGGGCCTCCAGGTCGACGGCGACCTTGGGCCAATGCCCGTCCTCGGGGTTGGTCTCGCCCCGGGCCACGGACTCGAAGTGCTTGAGCAGGAAGTCCCGGTGGGCCCGGTACTCCGCGCTGCCCGGCTTGTAACCGGCGCTGCGCAGGACGCGGTCGGCCATTCCCTCCATCGCGAGCTTTTGGTTGGCCGCGCTGAAATTTTCCGTGTGGGCCCAGGCGAGGATGCCGTCATTCAGGGAGGCGAATTGCTTCGCCGTCGCCCGCTGCGCCCCCGCGCCCTCGGCCTCGCTTCGCTCGACGCGCTCCACCCGGCCGTCCCCGATGCGAAACTGAACCCGGCCCTCGAGCATGCCCTGCAGGTCGGCACTCCACTCGTGCTGGCCGCGACCCTCCTTGGCCGACCAGCGGAACAGGGCGACTCGGTCGGAGAGGGGGATGCCGCCGAGCAGCAGGCCGGCCTGGTCGACGTCGCTCAAGTGATAGTTGGCGTGGGCCTCCATATTCTTCAGGGTGGCGGCGAAGGCATCGAAGTCCGGCGAGGCCCGCATCGCGTCCACCAAGAGCATGCCGGCCAGTTGCCTTCCCTCTGATGTCTTGCTGAAGGGGGCCTTGGCATCGCCGCCGAATTTGTCGACGATGTTTTTTAGCAGCTCCGGCTGCTGGGCGAGCACTTCTCCGAAGCGGCCCAAGTCCTCGGCGCCGTAGCCGCGCTCCAAGGCGAGGGCGACCAAGGCCTTCGCCAGTGCGTCCTGACCCTTCACTTGGTCCATGCCGGCCTTGGCCAGCAGCTGCTTGGCGGCGACTTCCTGGGCCTCGAGCAGGCGGCCCAATTCCGGAAATTCTCGGAGCAGGGCCTCCGACTTCTTGCCGTGGGCCAGGGCCTCGGCGAACTGCTTCATGACAACCTTGCCGTGTTGGCTCGTGGGGTCGAGGTTGAGGCGCTCGCGGACGAAGCCGTCCAGGTCCTTGAATTCGCCCAGTGCCTTCTCCGCCCCGGGAAGGTCGGTGGCGTGCTGAAGGATGTAAGCAAGGGTCTTGCCTTCCGCCGAATCCGGGTCCATGCCCAGCTTCTCGACCAGGCGATTGGACTTGCGAACAGCCAGCATCGCCCCGATTTGTTTCGGATCCTGCCCATCCAGGACGGAGGGTATCTCCTGGTGGGCACGCTCGGCCGCCAACTTCCTCGCCTCGGGGGCGCTGAGTTTCCCCTGCTTCATGAGCTGCTGATAATGGTCTTGAGCGACCTCGGCCTTGAGCTTAGCGCGCAGCTCGGCGTTGGCCGCCCAATTGCGGGTGGCGATATTCAGTACCTTGGTGCCGCCGTGATAGGCGAGCTGCCGCACCCCTTCGCCCAAGTGGCGCTCCAGGGTCCAGAAGCCCGGGCCCGGGTGACCTTGGATGGTTTCCAGGGCGTAGTTCATGGCCGCGGAGAGCTCGGTCTGGACGAGCATCATGCCGGCGAAGTTCCCCACCTTCATCCCGACCACGGATTCGCCGCGTTGGAGGGCGGCCTGAATGGCGCGGTCGCCGATGCCCAGCTTGTCCGCGAATTTGCCCCACAGCCGGTTGCCGCCGTGGAAGGCCAGGCTGGTCACGATATTGAAGCCGACTTCCTTCCACTGGAAGTCCCGGTTGTGGATCGCGGAGGTCAGGAAGGTCTGGACCAGGCCCTCCGCGGCCGCGCCGGTGATCAGGATGCCGCCCTTGGTGGCGGCGCCGGCCCAGCGGCCGGCATTCAACATGCGGATGGCGAGCTTGGTCCCGCTCATCCCCGCCCGCACCGCCGTCCCCACCCCCAGGGTCAGCGGCAGGGTGACGGCCATGACGATGGCCTCGGTCTTCAGCGCGTCCCAACTGTGGTCGGCCAGGTTGTCCCACTCGTCGTTGGGATCCTTCATGTCGTTGAAGATCTTCCAGGCCTCTTGGGCGATGGGGTCGTGGTTGCCGACCATGTTGGGCATGTGGCCATAGGCCTCGGACCGGATCTTCAGATCGACCTTGGCCGCTACCGCCTGATCCAAGGCTTTTTGAATCAGCGGCTCCGTCAACTCGGCCCGCCTTTTTTCAATTCTTTCCCGGATGTCTTTTTGGAGAATCGCGTCCCCGCCGGGGATATCGGCGTCCCCGCGAAGCTTCTGGGCCGCCAGGGCCTCCTCCACGGCCTTATCGGTGTCCTCCCTGCTAAGCTGCACCCGGCTTTTGTTCTTCTTAAAGGCCTCCCGAATCTCCTTCTCGAGCTTGGCTCGGTCCTTGGTTTGGACCTCCGTCTTGATCTCTTGGATCCGGTCGGGACTGATCTTCTGCTTCGCGGCCTCCAAATCCTTCCCGAAGAGTTTTTCCAACAACTCGGCGGCCGTGGAATAATCGCTGTTGCCGCGCAGGGTCTTGGCCAACTCCAGACTATAACGCCGGTCTTGGTCGGGGCTGAGGCGCTGCTCCAGGCCGGGGCGAAGCTCCGCTTCGAGCAGGGCCTTGAAGCCCTTGTCCTTCTCCCAACCCAGGTACCCGTCGAAGAGGTAGGCGAGGGTCTCGGGCCGGCCGGGAGTCAGGGCGTCGAACTTCGTCCCCGGATGAATCATATTGTGGGAATGGACCTGGAAGGCCTCGCCCGCGGCCTTCTGGCGTTGGTACTCCGCCTTCAGATTCCGCATCGCCTCGTCGAGGGTCAAGGCGCGGCCGGATTCGATTTCCGCCCGCAGGGCATGAATCATCACCTTGTTGAGCTTGGCCTGGGTGGTCTTCGGCACATACTCCATGGCCGCGCGCTGGGCGAGGTTGAGTTCGTTGAATTCGCCGAGCTGGTCTAAGGATTTGAGGCTGATTTCCTTCAGGACCAGCTTGGTCTGCTCGTACATGGCGCCGATCTCGGGATTCTTCTCGAGGTAGCCGGGATCAGCGGCCACCTGGGCCTTCACCGCCGCGTGGAAATCGGCCATCTTGAGACGGGTCGCGTGGATCTTGTCCTGACGCAGCAGGGCCTGGGTCTCGTAGAATAATTTTTGGACGGGGTCGGCGGAGGCGGCGGCCTGCCGCTCGTTCCAGCGGACGAAGGCGAGGTTGTCGAGCTTCTGCAGGGTCGAAAGCTTCCGTTCCACCTCGGATTTTCCGTGGACGGAAATCGTGCCCGCGGGGCTGGGCGGCTCCGGCTTGAAGATCACCTGGCCTTCGGGGCCGATCTCCACCAAGTTTTGCAGGTCGGCCGGCAGGTCCGAGGTCTTGAGCCCGGCCTTGCGGAGGACCTTGTTCACGCCCTCGTGATAGGTCTTCAGTGCGGCCTCGGAGCCGAGGTTTTTCACCCCTTGCTCGAGCTCTCCCACTTCCTTGCCGATTTCCTGGAAGGCCTGGATCTTCGCCTCGGCGATCTGGGGCCCTTTCAATTTTGGGTCGGGGATCCACAGGCCCTGGTCGAGGCCGCTGCCGGCGACGGCCTGCAGGGCCCGCGTCACCGCCAGCTCGCGGTTCTGCAGGCGGTATTGGTCGAAGGGCGGCGGCGGCACGGCCATGTCCTTCCAGAGACCGCGCATCCGCTTTAATTCCGTTTTGAGGTTCTTCAGCTCCTCCAGATAGAAAGACCACTGCAGGGCGATGCGTTCCTTCGCGGCGGCGTCGGGGGCCTTGGCGAGGGCGCTGCCGTAATCCTCCACGGCGCCCTTGTAATTCTCGCGGACGTGCCGAATCCTGGCCCGCAGCAGGTGGGCCTTGTCGTCCTTGGGGGCCCGCTCGATCCAGGCGGTGGCGCTGGCCTCCGCCGCCTCGTAGACCTTGGCGGCCTCGACCCACTGGTCCTGGGTCTGGGCCTGGCGCTCGAGGATGCGGGCGTGGTGAAACTTAAGCTCGGCGTCGATGGCCGCGGTGCTGGCCTTGAAATAGGGGTTCTCGGCGAGGAGCTTGGAGTGGTGATTCCACCGCGCGTCCACCGAGACCCAGGTCTTTTGCAGCAGGCGCTGCGCCTCTTCCGTCTTTCCTTGGGCGAGCAGCGCGTCCACCCGGCGCAGGCCTTTGTGGATCTCCTGGTCCTGCTTGAGGGCGGAGTCTTTGTAGAGGTTGCGGACCTGCTCGAGGCGCTCCAGCAGGCGACGGGCGACCTTATCCTTGGGGTCTTGCTTCAGCAGTGCGGCCGCGGCCTTCTCCGCCTGGAGATAGAGGTCTTGGGCCTCGCGACCCTGGGCGACTTTTTTCCCATCCAGGGCCCGGGCCTGGTGGAACTTCAGCTCGGCCTCGAGGCGGGCGCCGCGGGCGTGGAAATCAGTGCCCTCCTCGAAGAATCTGCCGTGGTTGTCCTGCCGCACTTGGAGGGCCTTGGCCGCTTTGCTTAACAGTTTCTTGGCGGCCTCCGTCTTTCCATCCCGGAGCAGCTCGTCCGCACGGTCGAGGTCTTGGCGAATCTCCCGTTCCTCCTGCAACGCCGCGCCCTGCTGCTTTTGCCCCACCTGGATCTTGCCGACCCGGGCCACGACCTCCAAGGCCGCCGCGTCCTTGGGGTCCTTGCTCAAGGCGACCTGGGCGCTGCTCTCGGCCAGCACGTAAAGGAAATGGGCCTCGCTGAATTGGTCGGCGGTCTTGGCCTTGGCCTCCAGGAGGCGGGCCTGCTGGAATTTCAGCTGGGCGTCAAGGCGGGAGGTGCGGAGCTGGTGATTCGGTTCCTCCCAGAGCATCTTCGCGTGGTGGTCGAAGCGCGCCTCCGAGGTCTGGGCGGCGCGCTTCACGAGTTTTTCGGCCGCCGCGATCTCGCCTTGGGCGAGCAAGGCGTCCGCCTCGCGCAGGTCCGCTTGGATGCGCTCGCCCAGATGGTTCATATGGTTGAGCTGGGTGGCCTTCAGGGTGTCCTGCAGGCCCGGGGTCTGGGGGGCCAAGCGCAGGGCATTCAAGAGATAGGGCTCGGCCTCCTTCAGCTGATTTTTTCCCAAATAATAGTGGGCCATCCCCAGCTGGGTCTCGGCGGCCTCGGGACGGTAGTGGACGGCGGCCTCGAGGTGCTGAAAACGGGCCTCCGGGGTCACGGCCAAGGTCGCCATCTTGGCGTGATAGGCGCCGAGTTTTTCGGTGAAACCGGCCTTGCCCGCAAAAAAGGTATCGGCGGAAAAGGGCGACGACTCCCAGGGCGGAGGCATAAGTCCCAGAGACTTCAGGGCCTCCCGCACCTTGGGGTCTGCGGCGTGCCGGTCGACATAGTTCAACAGCTGCGCAGCGGTGATCGTGTGGTAAACGCGGTTATCGAGGCGATTTCCCGAAATGAGCCCCGAGGGGATGCCCGCCCGACGCAGGGCCTCGTAGAGGGCAAAAAGTCGCGGATTGTCTTTTTGCGCGAAATCCAAGCGATAGGGCCGCGCCAGCTCGTCGGCGAGCAGGCATTTTTCCTCGTAGCGCTTGGCCTGGTCCGAATCGCCGCGCCGGGCGGCATCCAGGCCGGCCCATTCGTAGAGCGAGGCCAGAGTTTTATGCTCCGATTCCTTGAGCAGGACCTCGCCGGCAAAGGCGACGGCGCCCTGTCTCTGGATCTCGGGATCCTTGAGGCCCTGTAACCAGGTCATGAGTTCGGGGATTTTTTCCCCGCTGCGGAGGATGACTTGAGCGACGTGCCCGCGGGCCGCTTCGTTTTTTCCCCCGCGATACAGCAAGTCGGCGAGGGCCTGGTGGGCGAGACGCGTGTGCGGGCGCAGGTCCAGGGCCAAGCGGTAGGATTTTTCCGCCAGGTCGAGGAGGCGCGCGGCCTCCTCGGCTTTGTTCTCGGCCGCGGCCGCGGCGGCCTTTTTTTCAAAGTCCTTTCCCTTCCCCACCAGTCGATGGGCGCCGTCCTTCAATTCCCCGGTCAGGAGCTGCACGGCCTCGGCGTCGGCGAAGCCCAGGCCGCGGAAGGCCTGGCGGAGGGCGTCGACTTGCTTTTGAACCTTGGGGGAAAATTTATCGAGATGGGAGAGGACGTAGGCGACCACTTCCCGGGGCTTGGCCTGGCCGTCGCGGTCGAGGTCGACCTCTTGGGCGGGGATCTTGGCGTCGCGGTACCACTGTTGGAAGGCTCCGTAGAGTCCGCGTTGTTCGGGTATGCCGTTGGCCATGGCCACAAATCCTTCCTTAAATCGGCCGTTCTATTCTCACCAAGGAGCGAGGGGCTTACCACCGCTAATTCCGCCGCGGCCTTTGGGGCTTGAGCCTAGGCTCAACGCGATGCCGAGGATAGAACTCGGCGCTACCCTTCGGCGGAGGGTGCTTGGGAAGGAGTGCCGATTATTTAGGGATTCAATTGTAATGCCAAATGGCCCAAATAAGATTAATTTATATAACTATATGATATTAAATAAATTTAATATATAGCCCAAAAGGGCTGGGACTTGATTGTGCATTTAAAACGCTTTATATGTATAAATATATCAACAAAAATACATAATGATATTAAACTAATAACCTATTGATATTTTTAAATTTAATTTAGAAGTTAAATTGTTATTACCTTTCATCTGCTGCTCTCCCTTGCTGTCCCGAGGATGGCGCGACTTTATTTTCCAACAGCCCCTTCTCGGGGCCCGCAAGACAGGACCAGGAAGCGTGAAAGCTCGGTCGGCGAGGCTCTCCTTGCTCCGAATCGCGCCGACACCCCGAAAACAAGCTCGACAAATTTAAAACCTAATCGGAGCATGCGCCGTCCCTTCTCGCACATTTGTTGCCACGGAGGCCCCATGTCGCTGAAAAATTTTCGCAAACCTACAGCCCTCACCCCGCTCTTGCTGCTCTCCTTTCTCCCCTTGCCGATTCCCCTTCGCCCCGCCTGGGCGGCGCCTCAGCCCCCGGCGGTGATCCGCAGCTGCGCGACTCCAGTGGAATACGAAAGCGCCCGGGCCAAGCACCGCCCCGCCCCCGCCCCGATGGGCGGCGTCTCCGGTTCCGCGCCGGCGACCTCGATGGCCCAGCAGCCTTTGATGAAGGCCGCTCCCCCGCCGCCCGCAGGCGATGCCGCCAAGGCCGAGCGCTCAGCCAACATCCTCTCCGAGGCGAAGCCCGCCAAGGACGGCCTCGACGTCCATCAGGCCGGGAAGAAGGTCGACAAAGAGATCCGCCGCGCCAGCGAGGTCTACTTGAGCAACGACGACTCGATGAGCCTGGCCAGCGCCCAGCGCCTGCTCTACGCCATCAATAACTTCCTGCCGATCTACCGCAACGAGATCCGGCCCCACGAGTTTCTCAACTACTTCCACTTCCAGACCTACCCCATGGTCCCCGGCCAGACCTTCAGCGTCAAGGCCCAGCTGGCGCCGCGCGAGAAGGGCGAGACCCTCGCCCTGGCGGTGCAGGGCCGCAAGCTGACCAAAGAAGAGCGCCGCCCGGCGGTTCTCACGTTGATCCTCGACAAGAGCGGCTCGATGGCCTCCGACGGCAAGATGGAATACCTGAAAGAAGGCATGGCGCTGCTCAAGGCCCAGCTGAAGAACGGCGATGTGCTCAACGTGGTGGAGTTCGATCACCAGGTCTGCAACGCGGTCGAGGGCTTCGTGGTGGGGCGCGACGGGATGGAAGGCTACGACCGCACGGTCGCCGAGCTCCAGCCGCGCGGCTCGACCAACCTGCACGACGGCCTGGTCGAGGGCTACAAGCTCGCCGAGCGCTTCCACGACCCCGAGAAGATCAACCGCGTCATCCTGATCACCGACGCCATCGCCAATACCGGCGAGCTCTCGGCGGACCTGATGGCCTCGATCGGGAAGTACTACGACACCAAGCGCATCGCCCTCTCCGGCATCGGCGTCGGCCTCGATTTCAACGACGAGCTGCTCGACACGCTCACCGACAAGGGCAAGGGCGCCTACCTCTTCATCGGCCTGCGCGAGGCCCTGCCGCGGGTCTTCGGCACCGACTTCGTCAGCCTGCTCGATACGGTGGCGCGCGACGTGCATTTCAAGGCGAGCTTTCCGAAAAACGTGAAGCTGGACGTCTTCTACGGCGAAGAGGTCTCCACCGAGAAGGCGAAGGTGCAGCCGATCCACTACTTCGCGAACACCTCGCAGCTCTTCCTCTTGGACCTGCTCGGCCAGGGCGGCGCCGAGGAGAGCTACGGCCTGCAGATCGAGTACAGCGATCCGATCAGCGGCGCGGCGAAAGTCGAGAACTTCAGCGCCTCGGCGGCCTCGCTGCGCACGGCCGGGCAGGAGAACGTCGCCAAGGCGCGCCTCTTGATGGCCTTCGCCGGCCTGTTGGAGAAGACCTCGCTGCCCGGGACGCGACCCTACGCGGGCTGGCGCATCAAGGCCGAGCCCAGCGGCTCGCAGAAGGCCGAAGGGAAGAAGGCCTGTACCGAGGCGCAGACGGCGATGGCGGAGCAGACGCGGGTTTACTCCGACCAAGAGACGGGCTACGTCGTCGACTTGACAAATAAGTATTGTGCGAGATTTTGATGTGATAGGGGCGGACCTGGTGTTCGTCCGAACTTGCCGGCGATTTTGACGCGTCTTGATTCTTGCAAACCCTGTAGGGGCCGTTCGCGAACGGCCCCTACAGCGTTTGTAGAATCGCCGGCGTCGCGATCCTCGCCGACCCCCGGGGCGAACACGAGGTTCGCCCCTACATGGACTGGTCCATTGCAAAAATTCTTGCCTGGTCGACGGACTACTTCCAAAAAAAATCCGTCGACGCCCCCCGACTCAACGCCGAGCTCCTGCTCGGCCGCGCCCTGGGGCTCTCCCGTGTCCAGCTCTACGTCCAATTCGACCGGCCCCTGACCGAGGCCGAGCTCGCCGCCTTCAAAGAGCTGGTCCAACGCCGCGCCGCCCGCGAGCCGCTCGCCTACATCCTGGGGGAGCGTGAATTTTACTCCCTGCGCTTCGAGGTCTCGCCGGTCGTCCTGATCCCGCGCCCCGAGACCGAGGAATTGGTCGAGCGCGGCCTCGATCACCTGCGACGCACCCATCCCGCCGAGCCCAAAATCCTCGACGTCGCCACCGGCTCGGGCTGTATCCCCGTGGCCCTCTTGAAAAATCTCCCCGGGGCCCGCGCCCTAGCCTTCGACCTCTCCGAAGAGGCCCTCGCTCTGGCGCAGCGCAACGCCGCCTCGCTGGGCGTCGCCGAGCGCGCCGCGTGGCTGCGGCACGACTTGTTTCAGCCCTGGCCCGAGGCCCTCGCAGGTCCCTTCGACCTGATCACCGCCAACCCCCCTTACGTCGCCGAGTCCGAATGGGCGACCCTCGAGCCCGAGGTCCGCGAGCGCGAGCCCAAGCTCGCCCTGGTCCCTGGCCCAGCCGGAACCGAGGCCTACGCGGCGATCCTGCCCCAGCTCCCCGCCCGCCTCGCGGCGGAGGGCCTGGCCCTCTTGGAGATCGGCATGACACAGGGGCCGGCCTTGTTGGAAATGGCGCGCCGTTTCTGTACCGACCTCGAGGCCCGCATCCTCCCCGACCTCTCGGGCCGCGAGCGCTTCCTCGAGATCGGAAGACATTTGCCCTGAAGCGAGGCCTGGTGCTAGATTGCGGCCTTCCCGGAAAAGGCCCTGCATGGACATCGCCCAAATCTACGACCAGCTCGTCGCCGATCACTTCGACGAGGACCTCTTCCAAATCTACCAAGACGCCCGCGAGCAGGCCTTGGGGCAGATTCGTGCCAAGGCGCCGGCGGCGGCCCCGAGCATCCTAGATTTAGGCATGGGGACCGGCGAGTGGCTGCTCAAGCTGGTCGGCGCCTTTCCGCAGGCGACCTGCCACGGCGTCGAGCTCTCCGAGAAGATGATCGGCGTCGCCCGCCGCAAGTTCGCCGAGCGCGGGCGCGAGGTGAAGATCATTCACGAGGACGCCAATCACTTCGGCAAGCACGTCGCGGCGGCGACCATGGACCTCGTCACGGTGCACTTCGTCCTCAACTACATCGACCGCAAGCGCGTCATGGCCGAGGCCTTCCGCTGCCTCAAGCCCGGCGGGCTGCTCTCGGTGGCCAGCAGCACCCACGACTGCTTCGCGGCGCTCCACGAGCTGGGCAAGCAGTTCCTCTCGGCCGAGGAGATCAAGGCCCAGTTCTTCATCCCCGAGGACTTGAGCGAGCTGGAGGCGGACCTGCGGGAGGCCGGCTTCGCGGTCGCGCGCGGGGAGGTCTTTCAGAAGCAGGTCCGCTTCGAGGATTTCGACCATTTCTACCACTTCGCGATGCATTCCGGCTGGCTGGCCGACCCGATCTTCCTCAAATACATGAGCCAGGAAAACCTAAGCCTGTACCGGGAAGTCGGGAAGGCGGTCTTTCCCCTGGAGGACAGCTTTCAGGCAGCGATCGTGCTGGCGGAGAAACCCCGGTAAATGGGGCCGGGCCCCTTGCAATCCAAGGCAAGAGTCTATACAACGACCGCAAAATTGTAGGGGCGGCGTGTTCGCCCGCCGGGAAAAATTCCAAATTCGTGATGGATGCGGAATCCGTAGGGGCCGTTCGCGAACGGCCCCTACGGCCTCCGCAAAACGCGGATATTTTGTTGTCAAGCTTGCTTCGGGGGAAACACAAGGTTCGCCCCAATAAAATATGGACAAAATCGTCATCGAAGGCGGCCGCCCCTTGCGCGGCAAGATCAAGGTCTCCGGCTCAAAAAACGCCGCGCTGCCCATCCTCGCCGCCACCCTGCTGACCAAGGGCAAGAGCGAGATCCGCAACCTGCCGCGGCTGGCCGACGTCCAGACCATGGGCAAGCTGCTGAAGGACCTGGGCCTCAAGATCCAGCTCTGGGGCTCGAAGATGAAGGTCCATGCCAACGGCTACAGCCGCCACGTCGCCGCCTACGAGCTGGTCAAGACCATGCGCGCCAGCGTCCTCGTCCTGGGGCCCCTGGTCGCGCGGCTGGGCAGGGCCAAGGTCAGCCTCCCCGGCGGCTGCGCCATCGGGGCGCGCCCCATCCACCTGCACCTCAAGGGCCTCGAGGCGATGGGCGCCAAGATCAAGGTCGAGCACGGCTACGTCGAGGCCGAGGCCAAGCGCCTGCATGGCGCCACCATCCACTTCGACACCGTCACCGTCACCGGCACCGAAAATCTCATGATGGCCGCCACCCTCGCCGAGGGGACGACGGTCTTAGAAAACGCCGCCCGCGAGCCCGAAGTCATCGATTTAGCCAACTTCCTCAACGCCATGGGCGCCAAGGTCCACGGCGCCGGCACCTCCACCATCACCGTCGAGGGCGTCGAGCAGCTGCAGGGCGGGGTCTATTCCGTCATGCCCGACCGCATCGAGGCCGGCACCTTCCTGATCGCAGCCTGCCTGCCAGGCAGCCAAGTCCTACTGCAAGGCATCCCTTACGAGTACGTCGAGGCCCTCTCGCTCAAGCTGCAGGAGACCGGGGCCAAGGTCGAAGTGAAGAAAGACGGCATCGCGATCAGCGCCCCCAAAAAACTCAAGCCCGTCGACATCTCGACGGCGCCCTACCCCGGCTTCGCCACCGACCTGCAGGCCCAGTTCATGGCGCTCATGACCATCGCCGAGGGCTCCAGCGTCATCCGCGAGAACATCTTCGAGAACCGCTTCATGCACGTCGGCGAGCTGATCCGCATGGGGGCCGAGATCAAATTGGAAGGAAACTCCGCCGTGGTCCGCGGGGTGAAAAACCTCTCCGGCGCCCCCATCATGGCCACCGACCTCCGGGCCAGCGCCTCCCTGGTCATCGCCGGGCTTGCGGCCCAGGGGATCACCGAGATCACTCGGGTTTATCATATTGATAGAGGCTACGAGAAAATTGAAAAAAAATTTCGGAAATTGGGTGCAAGAGTCAAGCGAGTCAAGGTAAAGTACTGACCTCGTATGAAAACCCTTCGCTCTTCGGACCGGAATTTCCGCTACGAATTCGAAAAAATCCTGAAACGCGGCGAGGACTTGACCAAGGAGGTCGAGCGCGAGGTCGATTCCATCCTCGAAGAGGTCAAGCTCCGGGGCGATAAAGCTGTACAAAAATATACGCTGAAGCACGACCGCTTCGACCTCGAGCCGACCAAGTTCGCCGTCCCGAAGGCCGACATCAAAAAGGCCTACAAGGCCGTGCCCAAGGCCGACCTCGAGGCCCTGCAGCTGGCCGCCCAGCGCATCAAGGCCTATCACGAAAAGCAAAAGTTCACCGGTTTCGAGATCAACGCCGAGGGCATCTCGGTCGGGCAACGCGTCTCGCCTCTCTCCCGCGTCGGGGTCTACGTCCCGGGCGGCAAGGCCGCCTACCCCTCTTCCGTCTTGATGAACGCCATCCCCGCCAAGGTCGCGGGGGTCGAGACCGTCATCATGGTCACACCCTTCGTCGAGGGCAACGGCCACCCGGCCGTCCTGGTCGCGGCCGACTTGGCCGGCGTCGACACGGTCTACAAGATCGGCGGGGCCCAGGCCGTCGCCGCCATGGCCTACGGCACGGGGATGATCAAGCGGGTCGACAAGATCGTCGGCCCCGGCAACGCCTACGTCGCCCAGGCCAAGCGCCAGGTCTACGGCCTGGTCGACATCGACATGATCGCGGGTCCCTCCGAGATCCTGATCATCGCCGACGAGAACGCCGACCCCGCCTGGATCGCGGCCGACCTGCTCAGCCAGGCCGAGCACGACGAGAACGCCTCGGCCATCCTCATCACCTTCAATTCCAACTACGCCCACCGCGTCGAAGGCGAGATCCGGCGCCAGCTGCGCGCGCTCAACCGCCGCAAGATCGCCGAGGCCTCGATCAAGAACAAGGCCTTCATCATCGTCGCCAAAAATTTCGCCGAAGCGGCCGAGCTCGCCAACGAGATCGCCCCCGAGCACCTCCAGCTCGCGATCAAGGACCCCAAGCCCGGCCTGAGCGCCATCCGCAACGCGGGCGCCATCTTCCTGGGCTATCATACCCCCGAGGCCTGCGGCGACTACATCGCCGGCCCCAGCCACGTGCTTCCGACCGCGGGCAGCGCGCGTTTCAGCTCGCCCCTGGGCGTGCAGGACTTCCTCAAGACCAGCAGCGTGATCAGCTTCGACGCAAAGGCCCTCAACAAGTACGGCGACGCGATCGTCCGCCTGGCGGAGATGGAAGGCCTGAGCGGCCACGCGCAGAGCGTGCGGCTGCGGCTGAAGAAATAAAATCTGACTAGCACCGTTGAATTCGTTCGATGCTTGGCGGTATCCTAGCTGCGTCATGAAACCAGAAGTCCGAAAACAGGTCGGCAAATCCAACCCTTCCCAAGTGCTGCGGCGGTTGACGGCCTTGAATGAATTGATGAAAAAAATTTCAAATCCCGTGCCGCGTGAAAAAAACCTCAAACCCATTCGAAGAATTGTTGGTCGGGCTCGTTGACGCAGGCGTAACGTTCGTCACCGTCGGCGGTATCGCCTGCGCTTTCAACGGGTATGTGCGGGCCACCGAGGATGTCGACGTCCTGGTGAAACGCAATCCGGAGAACATTCGCAAACTGCTGCAATTCCTTTCGAGCTACGGCGAAGGCTACGGTGCGGAGCTGCAAGATGCCGACTTTTCCGAAGAAGAAGGCGCCGTCCGGGTTATCGAAGAATTTCCGATCGACATCTTCGTGTTGATGTCCGGCAGGCGTTTCGAAGACTTCGAGTCCCAAATCAAAACCATCGAATTGGAAGGCCGCCTAATTCCCTACCTGTCCCGAGAGGCCCTCATCGCGCTGAAAGCGGATTCTTTACGCGAAAAAGACAAGATGGACGTCGTTCAACTAAAGGCATTGAAGTCGCCATGATCCCACGTTCGTTTTTTCTACAACTGATCGACAAGGAATTCGGCGAATTCGAAGAATTCCTCAAGCAGTCGACCGACGACGAGATCCGCCAGTTCTTGGGCGAGCTGCACCCCGCCGACATCGCCGACATCGTCGAGCGCCTCGACGAGCAGGACCGCGGCCGCATCATGGCCCTGCTCAGCGAGGAGCGGGCGGCGGAAGTCCTACCGCTGATCGAGGAATACCACAAGCCCGAGGTCCTCGACGCCATCCCCGAGACCACGCTGACCAAGATCGTCCTGCACATGGACAGCGACGACGTCACCGACATCCTCGAGGACCTGCCCAAGGAGGAGGCCGAGGAGATCCTCGACTCGCTGCCTCAGAAGGAATCCGACGAGGTCCGCCAGCTGATGAGCTACCCGCCCGACACGGCGGGCGGCCTGATGCAGACCGAGCTGGTCGCGGTCAGCCCCGACGCGACGCTGGGCCAGGCGATCCACCTGATCCGCGAGAAATATTCGAAGGTCGGCGACATCATCAACCTCTACGTCGTCAACGAGCAGGGGCTCTTGATCGGCATGGTCCCGCTGCGCACCCTGATCTTGGAGGAGGCCGGCAAGAAGGTCTCGGAGGTGATGGCGCGCGACGTGATCAGCGCCTTGGTCGACATGGACCAAGAGCAGGTCGCCGAGCTGTTCCGCAAGTACGATTTCATCAGCCTGCCGGTCGTCGACCAGCAGGGCAAGCTGCTCGGTCGCATCCTGGTCGACGACATCGTCGACGTCATCCAGGAAGAAGCCAGCGAGGACATGTACCGCCTGGCCGGCGTCGACAAGGAAGAGCACGTCGACGACACCCCGCTGCGCTCGATCCGCCTGCGCCTGCCCTGGCTCAGCTTCAACCTGGTCACCGCGATCGCGGCCGCGACGGTGGTGAGCTTCTTCCAGGGCACCATCCAGAAGGTCGTCGCCCTGGCCGTCTTCATGCCCATCGTCGCCGGGATGGGCGGCAACGCCGGCACCCAATCGCTCACCGTCATCACCCGCGGCATCGCCTTGGGCGAGCTGACCTTCTCCAACGCCAAACGCGTCCTGCTCAAGGAGCTGATCGGGGGGCTGACCAACGGCATCGTGCTCGGCGGGCTGATGGCGCTGCTCGCCTATCTCTACAAGGGCAATCCCATGCTCGGGGTGGTGCTGGGCTTGGCGATGATCTGCAACATGTTCATGGCCGCCCTGGCGGGGACCTCGATCCCGCTCCTCCTCAAGTGGGCGCGGGTCGACCCCGCCCTTGCGAGCGGGGTCATCGTGACCACCTTCACCGATGTCACCGGCTTCTTCTGTTTCCTCGGCCTCGCGACCCTCTTCCTACATTACCTAACTTGAGCGCGCTTTATTCCACGATCAAGACCTCGGTGTCGCCGTCGTTGCCGACGTAGGCGACGAGGCCGTCTTTCAGGTAAGGGTGATAACCGGGGTCGAGCGGAACGCCCTTCAGGTCCACCACCGCGCTGTCCGCGGCGTCGCCGCTTCCGGCGTGAAACCAGAGCTCGGTGCCTTCCACCCACAGGACCTGCCTCAGGTCGATTTGGAGCGAATCGAACTTCTTGGGGGCGACGGTCGCGCTAAGCTTGCGGCGCGTCCCGCTCGCGATGTCGTACATCCAGACGTGGTGCTCGGCGCCATCGATCTGGTGCCAAACGACGCTCTCGCCGTCGGTGCGCGGGTTGCGGTCGAGCCGCGCCGGACCGTCGGAGGTCAGCGGGATGACCGCCGGCGGATCCTGTGTCAGGTCGACCAGTGTGACGTCGCCGCCCGAGGCGTAGACCGCGCGCTGGCGGCGGAAGTCGAAGTCGGGGAAGGCGGGCAGCCCGGCGGCGATCGGCAAGTGGGTCTGCCCGTCGAAGTGGACCAGCTCGCTGTCCGCGGCGCCGCGCCGCTCGTAGACCGCCTCGCAGCCGCTGCCGATCGGCGTGTAGGTCTCGCCCGCGCTCAGGATCTCGGTCAGGCCCGCGGCGGTGAATCGTTGGATGTCGTTGGCGCCGCCGCCCTCGCGGAAGAAGTAGCAGCCGTCGGCGATGCTCCCCTCCTCCTGCTGGCGGTCGCCGAGGTCCTGCGGCGCGCGGCCGTTCGCGCTGACGTGGGTGTCCTGGAGGCCGACCCGGTAGCTGAGCAGCACCTCGCCCTCCGCCGCCGCGGAGCCGAGGGCCATGAAGTCGACGTCCCCCGAGAGGAAATCGACCAGGTCGACGCTCGTGTCGTCGCCGGCCGGGTCGCGACGGTCGTGCAGGAGGACCTCAGTGTCAAGATTGCCGTCGATGCGCTGCCACAGGACCTTGCCCCGGGAGGTCATCGGCCAAGAATTATTCATTCCCCAATGATCCTCGTCGGCGTTGTCGGTCAGGCGCCGGACCGAGCCTTGATGTTCCGGCGGCAGGATTTTCACGAGACAGGCCTCGCTGGTCAGACCCCCGGCCGTCGCGGTCACCCGGGCCTCGCCGGGATAGAGGGCGACCAAGTTCCCCTGGGCGTCCACCGAGGCGAGGCGCGGGCGATCGCTTTGGAAGGCGTCGGGGTTCACGGCGACGGCCTTGCCGGCGGCCGGGTTTCCCTCCACCGCGAGGGCGATCTTGTCTCCGGGTTGCAAGGCTTGCTGCGGACAGTTGGCGATGGCGAGGGACTCTAGGTCCAGGGGGGCGCCCGGGTCGCCGCTGCCTCCGGCGCCGCCGCAGGCGACGACTCCCAGCAGGATGAGCGCATTTAAGAAGGAAGTAAGGCGGGCTTGGCGAAGTTTCATGGGGCCTCCTAAGGTTGATTCCCCATGGGTAAAGCAAAAGGTCGGCCAACCGGAAAATATAAGTTTTATTAAGTGGTTAGCCGTCTAGAAACCTGTTTTTGAACGAAAAACTCTCATGTAAAATTCAAAAAAATATCTATTTTTCAAAATCAATGGGGCCAAAGACCTGGACTGTGGGAAGGATCAGCGACCAGCTTCTTTTAGAATAGCCGCAAAATAATGAGAAGTAATTTATGTCATAAAAAATTAATAATATTCCACAAATTATAGAACATTTTATTTAAGGAATTTCAAATGTTTATAATAAAAATGTAAATATTTTTTAATTATTAAACATAATTGTCATTTTTATTTGGTGCCGACTTAAAACAAACTTCCAAGAAAATATAAATAAAAACATTAGGTTATAATGTAAAATCCTGAGCCGGTCCCACTGGCACTCCCCTTGCTTTATCTAAAGTCCGAAGGGAGGACGCTATGGAATCAAGACCCGAATCGATCCAAGAACTCTTTACTAAAGTCCAACAACAATTGAACCTAACCATCCAAAGCCAAAATACCCAGGCTGCGAAGCTGGCCCTGAGGAAGGCGGAAGAGGTTATGGGTAAGATCGAGTGCCTGATTCTTAAAGATCCGGAGGTGAACGAGGAGCATATCCGTCGCGTGGTCGCCTACACCCGCGGCCCGGTATGGCAGCAAGCTCGCAAACGCGCGGCCTCGTTGAATTAATTTCCAGGTTCCCGGATTGCCCTCACTTCGGATAAAATTCTAATTATTAAGGAAAACCTATGGCTTCCATTAAAGACACGCAAAGCAGCCCCCCTCCCGCTCCCGGGAGCGATCCCCGCAGGTACGATGAAAATTCTCCATACGCGGACAGGTATGGCAACAGCGCCCCGGCCGAATCTCCCCATACGGAGTCCCCCTATTCAGAATTTGAAGGAGAATACGAATTCGGCATGGAGGAGGAATTTTCGATCGGTTCGACCGAGATTCCCACGGGCGACGCCTTCGCCGACGCCGCCGACGTCACCAGCCAGCAGATCTCCGATCTCATGCAAGACATCGAGAGCGGTAAGGTGAAGCCCGTCGACAGCGAGCTATCCTCGGAGCAATGCGTTGCCATACTCAAGCAAGCCCTCCAGAATGAGAACGCCAAACAAGAAACCCGTGCGGCCGAGGAATTCATGCAAGTTTTGGAGGCCGTGGGAGGCCAGGAAGGGATCGCCGAGGCCAAGGCTGCCCAGGAGGCTCGAGAAAAGGCGGAAGCCTTCCTCAAACAATTGGAACAGGATCTCGCCAAGGACGCCTTTTTAAGTGACGCGCAACGCGACAAAGCCAAGCAAAAGATCGCGTCGGTTCGTAAAGAACTTGAAGAAGATCCGACCCTGAATGTTGAAGTCGAGCTCGAGACCGTTACCAAGCTGGTCAAGGAACATGTGGATAAGGCCGAGGCCATTGCAGCCGAAAGCGCCCGTGGGGCGGCCAAGGCGTCGGACATCGCTTTCATCGTCAACGGCGAGGTCAGCACCGATAAAAACTATTGGAGTGGCGATCAGCGGGGTCTCCTCCATGCCTTCCCCGTGATCGGCAATGCCGTAAATATCTTCAGCGAGGAAGGCGCCCCCACCACAGGAATGATCAACGGCGGCCGTGAAATTCAAAACTTGGATCTGGCAATGCAGGGTAAAACCGGCCTCGAAAACAGCCAGGTCCCCGGACAAGTCGTGGAGATTCTTTATGACACTAACCTCAGCGCGGAGGACCAGATCAACGCCATCAAAACGGCGATTGGTTCCTTGCCCAAGGCCTCGCAGGCCTGGGTCTTGGGCCGCGTGGTGAAGGAAATCCAGGCCCAGGATCCGCAAAAGCTTGATTTTCTCGGCGAGTACATGCCCGAAGTCCTTAGTTATCTGAAGGAAGAAATCAATTACGGAAAGACCCAGATTGAATCGGGCGGTTTAGAGACCAAGGGAACTCGCTTCACCGGATCGGGATACGCGCGTTACGACACGGATACTCATTGGTATACCAACGATTGGAGCGACGTTAATTTGCCCTTCGCCGAGATGACGCTGGGCATGGCGGACGCGCTGCGCGCCATCGACGACGCCGCGGCCTCGGCTGCGAAAACCAAGGAAGAAAACAACACCGAACTCTAATCGAGCATCGCTTCCTGTCGTCTACGGTAGCCGCGGTTTTCTAACCGCCTCGGATGAACCCCATAACGGGGTCTGGGTGTCGGTCTAGACATCGCCGGCAAGCTCTTCCAGGCCATACTTCCGAAGAAGCCGATTCAAGCGAGATCCCTCCTCGGGATAACGCCTTAAAAAATCCCCCACGAAGACGCCGAAATCCTCCTGCAACCCCGAGGCGCGCATCGCCGCGAAGATCTTGTTCAGTCGGCAGTAAGAGGCGTCGTTCAGGACCACCGTCGTCATCTTCGTGTCTTTGTAGGGGACCTCGCTTTTGACGTAATCGGTGAGGACCGCGGCGATGACGTACTCGTTGGAGAGTCGCGCCGCGAAACTCTTTTCGAACCAGGCATCGGGCAAGTCGGCGGACGAGCCCAACTGGTGCGAGGAACGAAAATCCAAGTTGGAGACGGCCCCCGCAAAGCCCTCCGACCAGGCGGCGCCGGGATTGGTCTCGGACTCCCAGTGTCTCCGGGCCCGATCGTCGTGCCCTTCGTGCCCGCGGTAGGGCGGGAGTTTCCCGCCGTAGAGCTGGTACATCAGGGAGTGGCCCAGCTCGTGGTAGAGCGTCCCGAGGTCCATGCCTCGGATGCCGGTCGAGTCGGTATTCATGGGCGAAAGGGTGTCCACGACGTGGATTTCCGGGCGGCGGCCCCGCCGGAAAAATCCGGCATGATCGTCGCCGACGCGCTTTTCGAAAACGACCCGGACCTTCTCGTCCCCCCCTAATTCGCGCAGGGTATCCAGCAGGAAATTCAAACCCGGCGGCGGATCCCGCAGGTAGGGGAGGAAAAACGAGGCGAGCTGGTAAGTCGCCTGCCGTCCCATCAGCTGCGCGCCGCGCCGGACCCTGGCGCTGCCGACGCCGTTGGCGATGCGCAGCTCGAAGCGCTTCAGGTCGTCCACATTGAAGTAGGCGTCGCCGCAGTCCCGGCGCAATTTTTTTGGATAGGCCTCGAGATCCTTGACGGGAAAACTCTCGAAGAAGGCGGCGCACTTGGAGAGATCCTCGCGATCCGGTTCGGATCGTCTCGCGCTGTCTTTAAACCGAAGAGGGGTCATGACGCTGCTCCCGTAAGAATCTCAGTGGGACAAAAGGGCCTCAGTCTTCAAGGTTATCCCACTTCTCCGACAGGATGGACCACAACTCGGTGTAAATTTCCTGAGGCCCATGGCTGATCCAGTCGTCGGGGAAGATGTGAAAGGTTTGGCCGTTGACGGTGATGTCGTTGGCGTATTTCCGGTTATTATCGCCGCCTCCGGTCCTATCATCGCCGCTGACATTCAATTCCGGATACAAGCGTTTGAAAACTTCCACCATGTAATCGCGCAAAGCGGCGGTG
Source organism: Deltaproteobacteria bacterium PRO3 (assembly GCA_030263375.1). Lineage (NCBI taxonomy): Bacteria > Deltaproteobacteria > Deltaproteobacteria bacterium PRO3. Next base: position 5,311 of record SZOV01000010.1, on the reverse strand, counting down.
GTTTCCCAACTGGGGTTGTTTTTCCAGTTTTGCAGTTTTTCCGAGAGGTCTCCGTCTCTTTCGTAGAGCAGTTCCCAAATCTCCGGGGAGGGCGGGAATGCGAGATTGGACAAATCAACCCCCTTTTCTTCCGCCCACGTCACGATCTCCTCGGCCGTCATCTTTTCGTCGTTCGATTTATCCAGGAGATCGGCCAAACGCTCGGCGTTGTCATAGGAATCTTGATCTTCCGGCGCCACGGGAATCTCTTCGCCTTCGACCGGCTTCAAGCGGAAGCCTTCGCCGATCTCGTAGGCGAAGCCGTCGAGGAAGAGGGTCCGCGCCGTCAAGGCCTCGTCGGCCTCCATGCCCTCGGGGAAGGTCCCTTCGGCATCGACGCCCGAACCGTAGAGGGCGCCCAGCAAGGTCGCGAGGCGCTGCTTCACCTGCTGCCAGGCGTGCGCGTCCTCGGGATTCGACTTCGCCCTGTCCCAGGCCTGCTTCAAGGTCTCGTCGGAATTCTTCAGCGCGTCCAAGAGGGCCTGCGAGGGCGGCTTCACGCCAGACTTGATCTCGCTCAAGAGCGAATCGGGAATATTCAGGGAACCGTAGTCCTCCGGAGCGACACCCATCGCATCGAGCAGGTCGATCAACTGCGGGGGCCAGTCGGCGCTGTCCACCGCCTCGGTGTCCTCCGCGGTGGTCCCGTTCAGGCCGATGTTCTCCCAGCCCGCGGGCACGCCGTCGCTGCCGGAATTGGAGCCGCTCGTGCGCTTCGGGGCGCCGCCGCCCGGCGCGGCGAGGCCGCCGATCGTCCCGCGGCCGCCGTCCTTGAAGGTCACGTTCGGCGCGTGGGCGTTGATGTTGAGGTAGAAGCCCTCGGGGACGGTGAACACCGTCTTCTCGCCGTCCAAGTCGGTGACGGTCACGCGGTAGCCTCCGTCGCTCAGGCGCTCGACCAGGACCTCGTCCGAATTCTTCACGGAGATATTCGCGTTGGAATAGACGACGTGGTTCCTGATGCCGCCGAAGGGAGGCTCGAAGTCCAGCGTCTGCCCCGCGACGCCGTCGTAGGTCGCGGTGTCGCCGTCGATCTCGGCGCCCTCGGGGATGCCGCCGCCCTGGCCCGTCGCGCCCTCGACGAACTCGCCGACCTCCGCGCGACCGCTCAGGTCGTTGACGTGCTTGGCGCCCGGGGTGTTGATTTTCAAACTCTCGATCTCCTCCGGGTCGTGAAGGAAATAGACGCTGGTCTTGCCGGTGGCCTGATCGGTCATGACGACCTTGAGGACGGTCTCGGGCGGCTGGAAGCGGGTGTCCTGGGTCTCTTCCACGGTGACGTCGACCGAGGTCGAGGCGACGTCCAAGGTGATGTCGGTGCTCCAGATGTCCATCGGGCGCTCCTCGCCGATGAAGCCGATCTGGGTCGTCTCCTGGGTGTAGACCAGGTTGTCCATGGCCCCGGGCTGGCCGCCGAAGGGGTCGGCGGCAGTCTCGGCCGCGGGTAACGAACCTTGACCGGCGGCCATCGGATCCCAGGCCTGGGGGGCGCCGTAGCCAAGCTGGCCGGCGGCCCATTGCATCTGGTCCACAAAACTCTGCCAGGCTGCCGGGTCGGGCTGGGTCTCTTGACCGGAGAGCACGGCATTATAGTAGGCCGTGGCCTCCTCGTACCAAGCGACGAGCTCAGCGTTCCCCGCGCCCACGGCCTGATTTTTTGTATTAAGTTGGGAATAATAATTCCCGAACGGATGGTTCTTGGACTGAACTCCGAAATTTTTCGAATTTTGAGAAATAGACGTCATGTGCCGACCCTCCTTAAAAGCCGCAATGGCGTCTTTTCTAGATTGCCAGTTTCTTGCCAGACCCTAACGCAGGAGGTAAAATTGCAAATTATTGAATTTATTTGTTTTTATTTTTCAATCCCGGAGGGCAGCCGCAGCGGGGGGCGAAAATCGGAAATTTTATGAAGTGCCTCGAGTGGACTTAGGGCTCCACCCACAGGGCGTCCCCCGCCTCCCCAAGCCGGAGGACGAGGGCCTGACTCAGGTCCAGGGGTTGGAAGGCCAAGGCCCCCAGGGCGATCCTTTGCCCGGGGTGGAGGAGGAAGGGAAGCTCGGGGGGCAGCTTCATCCAACGCCCCTGATGTTCCACATAGAAGCCGTGCCTCGCCTCGGAGGGGGTCCTCGGGGCGGAGGGAGGCAGGGCCTCCACCTCCAGCCTACCGCCGGCGCGCTTCCTCAAGATGAGGTGGCGACGCCGGACGACCGGATCGGCAAGAGAGAGAAATTCCGCCTCCATTCCGGCCGGCGCCGGGCCACGGCCCAGGACGCGGACCTGCCCCTCCGGGGCCTCGGGAGTAAAGAGGGGGATCGGACCGCTCAGCGGTGCGGGGGGCGAAGAAATCGTCTCGCCTGCTTCCGAGGCCAGGATCTCTCCCGCGATCGCGTCGGGACGATCGACGGCGGTTTCCTTCACCTCGGCCTCCGGCTCCGCTGCTCGCGGCAGCTCGCTCGTTTTCTCGCCCCCCTCCAAGAGGCGAAAGACGCTCTGCCCCAGCATCAGTTTGTCTCCTGGCCGAAGCTCCCGGCGCTCCCCGGCCGGCACATCCTGCAGGGCGCCCCGCGCCGAGACTCTGGTCAGGGTGTTGCCGCTCGAAATATTTTCCACCCACATCCGACCCGCGGCGTCCCGCCCGATCCTTGCGTGACGGCGGGACATCGCGCGATCCTCCTGCAGGCGCTCGCTGCCCAGCGCCTCGGGGGCTCGACCCAAGAGCCATTCGCCCCGCAGCCCTTGAAAATCCAAGAGGTAGTCCCTCGGAGCGAGCGTCACCCACCGAGGCGCCGGCAAGGGGTCAGGCCCGCTCGGCGATTCCGGACGCGACACCGGCTTGAGCCGCCAATCCCACTGCGGCACCCAGACATAGCGGCCGCCCTCCCGGACATCGAAACCCAAGGCCCGCGCCTCGGCGAGGCTGAGAGAAAAGATCAGCCGGCGGGCCTGGGGCCCATGCCCCGATTTGGCCCGAACCCAATCGGCGAGCGTCGCATGGACCTCGAAGGTCAAGCGCAGCTCCTCGGCGCGGCGCAGATCCCCGCTCACCCATTCCGTCCGGATCAGTCGGGCCAACATGTCATCCACCATGGCCTCACGATCCGAATGGGGTCTCAGTCGGTAGTCCAGTCCTCGTCCCAGGTCCCTCAGCGTTAATGAAGAGGTGGACTCGGAAGCCCCGCTGCCGCCGGAGACGCCGGGCAGGAAGCCGACGCGCGCGCCCAGCGCGATGGACTCGCCCTCCGCCTCGAAGCTCAGCGGCTCCGCCTCGCGGCGCAAGCGCAGGGGAGCGGAGCTGAAAAAGAACAGCCGCGGCGGCAAGGCGGGATCGCCCGTTCGGGGCGCGCTGGGCGCGGTCAGGCGCTCAAGGACCAAATAACTGCGGCCTTGCTGCTTCCCGTAACCGGTCACCCGCCACTCGCCAAAACGGGCGCGGGCCTGGGGCCCCGCCTCGGTGACGAGATGCATCGGAAGCTCGGACGGAAAGATCGGACGGTCCGCCGCGTCGCGCAGGCTGCCGGTCAGGCTCGCCCCGCGCCCGGCCAGGGGACCGCCCAGCCGCAGCTCGCGATAACCCGACTGGATCGGCCGAAGCCCCATTTCGCCCCAGGCCTCCTGCAGGCGCGCGATGCGGTCCCAAGCGGCGAGGGTTTCCAAAGCATCGAGCAGCTCGACGCGGGCCGCGTCGTGGGCGCAGATCTCGGGCCGCAGGCCCAAGGCGAGCAACTCGTCGCGAACCTGGACCTCGCCCAAGGCGACAAGGGCCATGGAGACCTCGAAGCGCTCTTCCAGTCGCAGCTCCGGATGGGCCAAGAGGTCCCAAAGGCGACGCGCGCCGCCGGCCAGGCGGTGTTCGCGGATCAGGCGCACCTGGTCCATGGGCGCCAAGTCGAGATGGTCGAACCAGGCCTCGAGGCGTTCCGGCGGCGCCCCGCGCAGCAGGCCGCGGCAGACCTGCGTCAAAAAATCCAGGCCGGCGGCCTCGGCGCGGACCCGCAGCGCCGCGACATCCGCGGCATCGAGCGCCGGAATCCCGCGCGCCTCGCCGAGCTCGCGCAGGTGGTCGGCCAGGATCTTGGGCCGCAAGCCCTCGGCCAGCTCCGCGAGGCCGAAAAGATCCTCCGCCTGATCGCGCGGGTAGTGCGTCAAGCCCCGCGTCAAGGCGTAGAGCGCGCCCCGCCAGGCGCGGGCGGGCGCCTGTTTCGGGCCGAGCAGGACCGCGAGCCCCTCACCCAAGCCGCGCCAGCGGCCGATAGTCTCTTCGCGCGGAGCCAAGGACTTCGATTCGGGCAAGGCCTTGGGCGCGCCCTCGTCTGTCTCCAGGAAAATCTTGCGCCGCAGCCAACGCAGGCCGCGCGTCAGGGGCGCGTCGGGGCCGAAGATCATGAAGGGCATCGAGAAGGAGGAGGGATCGATCCCCTCGTCCTCGCTTTCCCTCGCGCGGCGCCGCTCCAGGACGTAGAACTCCTTGCCGAGTCGCAGCGAATCGAGGGTGCCCGCCTCCAGCCGGAAAGACAGGAGCTCCGGCGCCGCCTCGCTGCGCGAGGAGACCACCTCGAAACCCATGCGCCGGCCTCGGACCTCGACCAGGCGCAGCCGGATCAAGCCGTCGATAGGCTTCGACGCCGGATAGAGATAGGCGTCGCCGACGTCCTCCAACACCCCGCTCCACGGCGCCTCCGGCAACGCGGCGAGGGCCTGGGGCTGGCCCGCGGCGGCCAAGGCCAAGAGCGCCGCGTGGGCGGCGGGACGAGACTCCGACTCGCGCGCGAGGCGCAGCGCGACGGCCGGCGAATAGTCGCCGAGGAAATTCAAATCTTCCACGTTGCCGTCCCGCAGCCAGCCCAAGTATTTGGCCCAGATCTCCGATTCCGCCACGAGCAGCGGCTCGGGCAGGGCCTCCGGCGCGGCCTCCAGGTCTTTCAGGTAGTGGCGGGCGTTCGGGGCCGTCGAGCGCGCGAGCAGCGCGCGGCGCAGGAAGTCGGGGCTCATGTCGTTCAAATAGGGCCAGAACTCCCGCTTCACCGTCTCGCGCCAGGGATCGGGATCGCCGAGCAGCCGCGGGATGGCCGCGGCGAGCAGGGGCTCCTCGCCCCGCTCCAGGCGCTCCAGGGCGTCCAGGGCCGCGGCGTTCTCCGTTTGAACCAGCTTAAAAAACAAGGCCGCCGCCTCGGGGGTCATTCCCTCGAAGTAGCGCAGGGTCTCGAGGATCGGGTAGAGCGGGGCCGCCTTCGCCGCGGCCGCGGCGGGGAGATTGCCTTCCTCGGCGAGCAAG
>SZOV01000009.1 GCA_030263375.1 Deltaproteobacteria bacterium PRO3 | reverse complement strand
CGGCCGGGTATTGGGCTGGATCGGGCGGCGGCGCCTTTTTCTTCGTGCCGAGACCGAAGCGCTTTTTCAAGGTTTGGGGCGTCTCGAAAGCCGCGGCCTCTGCGGCTTGCGCGACCGCCTCGACGGGCTCCGGGGCTTCGAGATTCGAGTCGGGGGGGCTGGCCAATAGTCCCTTGAGGACGGACAAGTTCATCGCGGATTCCTCCGAATAGAGAGATTAAGGGCCGTGATGAACCGTCGGCCTTATCGTCGGCCGGGAAATTCCGTTGCGATAATTCTACGTTTTTAGAATTCGATCCTGACGGACTCGGAAGAGCGCCTCGCCGGACCGTGAAAAACGGCCTCGACGTTGTTGCCGTCCGGATCCTCGAGAAAGGCGGCGTAATAGCCCCGATGGTAGGGACGCAGGCCTGGGGCGCCCAGATCCTTGCCGCCGGCCTCCAGGCCCGCGCGGTGGAAGCGCTCCACCGTCTCGCGGTCTTTCGCCTGGAAGGCGAAGTGGCAGCGCCCCGTGAGCTTGCCCTGGGCCGCCGGGCTGCCCAGGGACGAGACGAAGAGCTCGTCGGCCCAAAACCAGTCCTTGCCCTCCCCGCTCATGGGGATGCCCAGGGCCGCCAAGACGGCCGAGTAGAATCTCTTGCTGGCCTCCAGGTCCCGCACCACCAGTTGCAGGTGGTCGATCATCCGCCCGCGATGCAGCTCTCGGACTTCCATGGCCTTCCTCCTTGCTTATTTTTTACCGGCGCTTCGGCGCGAAGACGACCCTCCGTCCCCAGGGATACAAGTTGGGGTTCGCGAAGCGACAGCGGGAAAAATTATAATAGGCCGGGATCCAGGGGTAGACGACCCGGGGATAAACGGCATAGCCGCCGGCGGGATACACCGTGACGGAGTAGACGGGCTCGGAATAAAAGGACAACAGGGCGCCCATCAGGTAGGCGATCTCCTCGAAGGCGCGCGGGTCCAGTGAGTAGACGGGCCTGGAGACAAAGGCCCGGCTGGCCTCGTTGAAGGCGCGGTCGAGCTCTTCGTAGGGAGAGGCGGTGCGCCAGGGGCTCTTTGCGTTCTTCAAGACGCGGTCGTAGAACTCGACGGCACGCTCCCGCAGCCTCTCGAGGGAAGGAAGCAGGCCTCGCACCGCGGGGTTGGTGGCCGCCTGCTCCAGGGCCAGCGATTCCACCGCGGCGGCGTTGGCCTGGAGGTAATAGGCGATTTCTTGGATGGCGGGCATCTCGTCCGATTTAGGATCCCGCGTGGCGTGGGCCGGCCCGGCCAGCAACAGGCCGAACAAGATCAGAAAACAGGTCATGAGGAAACGCTTCAGCATAGAATACCGTCTTTCCCTGGGAGCGCCGCGTCCATAAAAATCCAGAATGCGACGTTTTGCAATAGGAAGCTCCTGGCCAATTTTCGGTCCCATTGCTAAAGTCCACGGATGCGACTCCTACTCTCTACCCTGATATTCTTTCTCTCCCTCCCCTGCCCCGCCAAGGAGCGCGGCTTCGACCTCCCGCTCAAGGTCCAAGAGCGCAAGGCCGGCTTAAGCCGCCTCGTCGAGCCGCCCCAGCAGATCGGCGAGACTTGTTGGGCCTACAGCGGTTTCGCCCTGTTCTGGCAGGAAGATCCCGGGATCAAGGGCATCGAAAAGATCACCCTGCGCGAGGGTTCGGACCCCGCAGCGCTTTGCTCCGAGAACTATGCGGGCCTCAGCCGCCCCATCGCCACCCTCAGCGGATGGCCCTTGGGCGTCGCCGGCCCCTTTCTCCTGATGCAAGACGAGCCCTTGGGAAATCTCGCCGTGCTCTATGCGCTGAAGCTCTCCGACGGCAAGGTCGCCTTCACCGCCTCCCGCGACGTCGACGCGGAACTCGTCGTCGAGAAAAAATCCGGTCTCGTCTCCCTGCGCTACTATGCGGGGCTGGAGCCGAAATGCGTCCCAACTCGACAAAACCCGGCTTGTTGGGAGCGCATCAAGGCCGACCACAAGATCCCTGCGGACCTGTCTTTGACCATGCCGGACTGCGAAGGGGCCTTCCGCAAAGAGCCGATCGCGCGGGATACCCCCGCGGCCCTCGCCATTTCCGTGCCGGTTCAAGTCAAAGACCTCTCGAACGCGAAGCCGGAGTTTCTCCCCGGCCGCGCCCGCTGCGCCGCGCTGCCTTAAGCAGGCTTTTGCAAAATAGAAGAGCCCCGTCACCATGACGGGGCTCCTCGCTGCGCTCCGTGTTATCGGGCCATCTGCCAGGCCCGAAAGCCTTGCTGGGCCGCCGTGTGCCGGCGGGCGAAGTTATCCCGCCATTGCTGCTGCTGAAGCTGGGCGGCGTGGCGGCGCTGCTCGGCCTCGCGCTTCCACTGCTCCATCCTTTGCTCGGCAGCGATGCGACGCTGTTCGTGCTGGCGGTTCCATTGCTGCATCTGGTTTTGGGCCGCGCGGCGACGCTGCTCGGCTTCACGTTTCCACTGCTCTTGCTTCCGCTCCGCGGCGATGCGGCGTTGCTCCGCTTCCCGCTTCCACTGCTCCTGCTTCTGCTGGGCGGCGATGCGGCGCTGCTCGTTCTCGCGACGCCACTGCTCCTGCTTGCGCTCCGCCGCCTCGCGCCGCGCGGCGGCCGCGGCGGGATCGACCTTCGGCTTCAAGGTCAGCCCGGTGGCGTTCAAGCGCCCAGCCATCCCCGAGTAGCGGTCCGCCGGCATGCTGGTGGTGCCGACGTAGCGGCCGCGCTCGTAGACCTCGTAGGTGGTGTTCTTCGCATAGACTTGCCCGGCGGCGCCGAAGACCAAGAAGGCCTGGATCAGGGTGAAGAGTCGTTTCGACATGGAATCCTCCTTGAGATGGGTTGTGGATGGTAGGATTCCAAAGCAAGCCTGGGGCCAATGGCGCCTATCTTATAACTATATGAAATAATTATATTTATTATTTGAAGCCGGAGGGATTTAAAATTTACACGATTAAAAAATGAAATTACCCCGGTCGTTTTCCGAAATTTGAATATCGGATAAATCAAGAGGGGCTGCGGATGCGCCGGCCTAATTCATGGATTCTCGGAGCTGAATAAGGGTTTGGTCGGCCGCATCCAGGCGGATGAGGCCCAGGCGGGGGAATTCGAGGTCGAGGATCACATAGAGGGTCAATGATACCACCAGGGCAAAGACCCAGCGGTGGAGCCAATTGCGTCCCGGCGTTTTCGCCATTCCAAAGCCCGACACGACGGCGGTGATCATGCCCACCACGTAGAGCAGCAGAAAGACGACGGAAGGCGTATGGCTCTTCGCGATCATGGTCCGCAGGGTCGTGATGTCGATCATCTCGTTGAGGGCGGGCAAAAGCAGGATCGCCGCGGGCTGCCAGACCTCGCGGCGCACCGCGGCCTGCGCCTCGCTCCAAATTTGCTTTTGAAGCTGCTCGGAACCTTGCAGCTCTTCATAGGCCTTTTTCAAATCCGGAAGGGCCTCGTAGGCGCGAAGCCGGGCGTCCAAATACTCGCGAAACTTTCCTTTTAGGAATTCCCGCTCATGAGAAGGCAACAGGTCCAGGCGCAGGTAGGCGGTCCCTATCGCGTTGGCCTCCTGGGCGATGAGCTTGCGGCGCTCCTCCAAACGGCCTTGAGCCGCGGCGAAGGTGAAGGCCAGCAGCAGGCCGAACAGGGCCAGGACGGCCGCCTCGATCGCGCCGCCGCCCCAACTTTCCCGCGAAGGGTATTTTTTCGCGTAGCGCAGGCCGAAAGCGTAGCCGACCTCGATGAAGGCCATGAACAAGACGAAGGACAGGAGGCAAAAAAGCAGGGAGTTTTTTCCGACGAAGATCTGCATCATGTTCGAGCGAAGTATTTTCTCCCATCATAATCCCCCTCCGGGAAAAGGGCCAATTCAAAAAGCGGCGTCCGAAAAGGATTGCCTAGCCCGGTAAGATTTGGGAGGAATCGGCAAGGAGGGGACCATGAGGCTTCCACGGGGACGATATTTCGCGCTGCTTGGGCTGTCTTGGACCGCCCTCGCCTGCTCCAACGGCGCCGCCGGCTTTCAAGAGCCGCCGCGGGTCGAAAGCAAGGACGGCGTCCTGCAAACCACCCTCACCGCCCAAGAGCGGAAGATCGAGGTCGGCGGCGTCACCGTCACCACGCGCGTCTACAACGACCTCTTCGTCCCGCCCACGCTGGTCGTCCGGCCCGGCGACACGATCTTCCTCAAGCTCAACAACTTCATCGACCAAGACACCAACCTCCACTACCACGGCATGAACGTCTCGCCGCTCGAACCCGGCGACAACGTCTTTCTCACCATCGCGCCGGGCGACGCCTTCGACTACGAGGTGCACGTGCCCGCGGAGCATCCCGAGGGGCTTTTCTATTACCACCCGCACATGCACGGCCTGACCGAATTTCAGGTGGGCAGCGGGATGTCGGGGGCCCTCATCGTCGACGGGATCCTCGATCCCTTTCCCGAGCTCAGCGGCATCACCCAGCGCGTGATGATGCTCAAGGACATCCAGATCGTGGACGGCCTGGTGCCCAATCCTCCGGTCAGCGCCAACCCGACGATGCGCACGCTCAACGGCCAGGTGAACCCCACCGTGACCATCCAGCCCAACGAGGTGCAGCTTTGGCGCGTGGGCAATATCGGCGCCGACATCTATTACGACATTCAGCTGGAGGGGCACACCCTCTACGAGATCGCCCGCGACGGGAACCTGCACAACCAGCTGGTGCCGCGCGACCACATCCTGCTGCCGACCAGCGCGCGCAGCGAGTTCCTGGTGGTCGGCGGACCGCCGGGCGAATACGCCTTCATTACGCGGGGCATCTCGATGGGACCGCAGGGCGACACCTACCCGCAGACCACCCTAGCCACCTTGGTCTCCGAGGGCGAGGCGGTCCCCGAGGTCCCGCTGCCGCAGAGCTTCCCCCAGGTGGCCGACCTGCGGGACGCCCCGCTCTGCTGCAGCCGAACCTTCGACTTCTCCGAGACGGGCGACGGCTCGCAGTTCTGCATCAACAACACCCAGTTCGACCCCAGCTTCACCAATACCAACGTGCAGCTCGGCTGCGTCGAGGAGTGGACGCTGAACAACTGCACCGGCGAGAACCACGTCTTCCACATCCATCAGCTGGATTTTCAGGTGATCGAGCAGAACGGTCAGCCGGTGGATTTCATCGGGCGGCAGGACACCGTGGCCCTGGACTTCCGCGCGGCCGACGCACAAAACCCCGACCGCTGCCAGTGCGACGACTCGGGCAACTGCGCGAACTGCACCTGCCCCTCCCCCGCCGACCCGCGCGGCTCGGTGAAGATCCGCGTCCCCTTCACCAACCCCGTGATCCTGGGCGATTTCGTCTACCACTGCCACATCGGCGAGCACGAGGACAACGGCATGATGCAGCGGATCTCCGTCTCCGAAACGGCCGGCGCCTGCGAGATGGGCTCGCCCTCCTCGACGGACCGCGAGGCGATGACGCCCGCGGAGCGCGCGGTGTGCAACGTCACGGCCGGGCACATGGGGCACTGATTCCAGAGGCCTCAGCGTTTCGGTAAAAACATCAATGCCTCGCGGTTGACCAGCAGGCTCCGCTCCTGGGAGAAGTCGAAGGGGCTTTGGTCCAGGCGCGCCAGGATTCGCTTCCGCTCGGGCGCCCCCATCCGCGAGACCTCCTCGAAGACCCGCCACCGGCTCGGCGCGGGAAAGCGCGCCAAGGCCTGCAAGGACTCCGCCGCCGCGACCTCGTCCTCCTCCGCCAGGCCGCGCGAAAAGCCCCGGACGTATTCGGCCCCGCCCAACTTGGCCAGCGCGGTCAAGACGGCGCGGCGCTGCCGGGGCTCCGAGGCGCCCAGCAGGCCCTTCAGATCCGTCTCGTACTCCGCCAGCCTCAACTCGCCGATCGCGTAGATGCCCGCGAAGCGCGTCAAGGGATCCGCCGACTGGAACAACTCCGCGACCGTCTTCCGCGCGGCCTCGCAATGCGCGCGAAAGGGATAGAGGGCGATCGCCGCGTTGGCCCGCAGGCGCCGGTGCCCGCTGTTCAGATAGGGAAGGACCAGCGGGACGATTTCCTTGCGCCGCAACAGGGCCAGCGACTCGAGGGCGTTGGCCTGGATGCGCGGGTTGTCCTCGGCCAGGGCCTCGCGCAGCAAGGGGATCATGCGCCGCCCGACCATCTCCGTCATGAGGCGGGTGGCGTTCATCCGCACCTGGAAGCTGACGTTGTCCTGCGATTTCATCAGCTCGTGGAGGGCGAAGAGCGCCGGATAATTCCGAAAATATCCCAACGCCTCCACCACCGCGAGTTGCAGGGCCTCATGGGGCTGGGAGAACTGCGCGATCAGCTGGGGCAGGGCCGCCTCGCTGCGCATCCGGCCCAGGCTGAGGATGAGGTGTCGCTTCAAGACCGGATCCGAAGAGTCCTCGAGCAAGCGCAGCAAGGCCGGCGCCGCGGATTTCTTGTCGGGCTCGCCCAAGGCCTGCACCGCGTTGAGCACCTGGTTGGCGTCCGGACTCGCCAGGCAATCCAGCAAATAGGCCAGGTAATGCCGGCGAAAGAGCCAGGGGTAGAGCAGAAACACCAGGCTCCCCGCCGCCAAGACGTAGGCGAGGCGAAAGGCGCCGACGGTGGCGGCGAGCGCCGTGGCCACGAGCAGGAGGACCAAGTCCCCGGAAGGCGGGGCGAAGCCGTCCAGCAGCACCTTGGCCCTGCCCCGCAGGCGATCGGGAAAGAGATTGCCCACCGGTTGCAGCAGGCCGACCGCCTTGGAATCCAAAAAATAGAGCAGCAGGCCCTCGGCGAAGGCGGCCGTCGCCAGCGAGGGATGCCAGGTCAAGAGGGCGATACCTAGAAATAAGGCGAAGCAGAGCACCAGCATGGAACGGTCGACGCTGAGGACCCGCGACAGCGGGCCGGCCATCAGGGCCTGAAAGAGCAGGACCCCCAGCAGGGAAAAGAATGAGACGCGCCCGTAAAAGGCGGCCAAGCGGTTCTCGTCCGACAAGGCCTGCAAGGCGACCGTGTTGAAAAGGTAATCCACGCCGTAGAGAAAAAAGGTGAAGGCAAAGCAGAAGACGAACAAGGTCTTCAGCAGCCGGTGGGCGGAGGCGGTGCTTACGGCCGCGGCGGCCTCGGCCTCCGGAGCGACCGCCGGCGGCGCCTCTTGGCGCGGCAGCAGGACCAAAAACAGCGGCGCGGCCGCCAGGACCCCCGCCCAGACCAGGAAGAAATCGAGGGCCGGAATGCTTCCGGAGAATGCCTGGAGCAGCCAGGCCCCGGCCATGTAACCCAGACCGCCGACCGCGACGAACCAGGGGAAGCGGCGGCGGGCCTCGAAGTGAGTGAAGCGGTCCCCGGCCAAGAGCCAAAACTGCAACAGCGCCAGGACGAAGAGGACGTCCGAGGCGATCCGCGCCGCGAAGACCGGCCACAAGAGCTCGGGGCGACGGCCGATCAGCGCCCATAAGCAGAACACGCCGCTGGAGAAAAAGAGAAAGCTGAGCAGGAAAATCCAATGACGAAATCGGGAGTCCACCCCGTAATAGATCGCCGCCGCGAACAGGAAGGTCAGGACCGAGGCGCCGAGGTAGGCATAGAACAGCGGCTCCGTCCCGACGCGACTGACGAAGAGCGCGTTGGCCGAGGCCATGCCGCAGCCGAAGCCCAAGTGAAGCAGAAAGGCCAATCCGCCCAAGGCGAGGGAACGGCGATCCGCCTCATGGAAAAACAGGTTCCAACGATCCCGCCAACGGAAGGGCTGCATGAGCCTTTCATTTTAGGAGCGGAGTCGGGGCGAGTCCATGAAATCGGCTGGGAAACAGCTTAGGCCGCCTGGGCCGCGGCCCAAAGGAGGGTGCTCTTGCGCTGGGCCCAGTCCGTCGCGGAGAGGCCGGCGGCGCGGCTGCAGACCTCGAGGTGGTTCAGGAGGGTCTCCCAACCCGGCACGGAGGCGCCGGCATTGGCGGCCTGGAGGGCCCGGTCGAATTCCTGGAAGAAAACCTGGCGGGGATTCATCGCCTTGGCTTGGGCCTTCGAGTTCTGAATAATGAGATTGACCAGCGCTTCCATTCCGTCCTCCTGCACTTAGATAAAGCAAAGGGCTTGCCAAGCGAGGAGTGCATTTTTCTATTTAATTACATGATGTTATCTAACTAGCTCAGTGTCCAAAGTGTTGCAGCTCGTCCATAATCCGTCAAAAAATGACATTCATTCATACAGGAGCCTCGGGTGCCCTATACCGTCCTAGCTGGGGCGGACCTCCAGCCGGGCGCTGCAGTAAATCTCTAAAGTTTTCAGTATCTTGGAGAATAATTGGAGGCGCCGAGAAATCTGCGGGCTAGGAATTCCATACCGGCGGCGGGGGCTTCACTTCGGGGGCATCGAATAGGTGCTCCCCGCCAGCCGCCCCAAGGAGCGCCCCCTCCCCTTCCACCAGACGATGGCGTTGCCGAGCCCGGCGGTCATGCGGCTGCCCCAGTGGATCTCGTAGCTCTGGATGGGGATGCGGTCGGGCAGGCGCGCGTCCTCGAGGAGGCAGTTGACCGTCGCCATCCCGCTTTGCACGGCCGACTCCATGCCGATGCCGATGGTGCCGCTGTGGCAGCCGGCGACGTACCAGTTTTCGGCGCCGGTGCGGTGGGTGTCGAAGAAGCGGTGCAGGCCGGCGACCGCGGGTTGCTCGCTTAAGTAGAGGACGTCAGGATAGATGTCGGCGAAGGAGACGTGCTCGGCCAGCGCCGGATCGGCGTCGGGGTAGACGCGCTGCAGGTCGAAGAGGATGCGCTGGATCTGCTCTTCCTGGGTGTGGGCGTCGCGGATCACTCCGACGTCGAGCAGGACGTCGACCACGTCGCCCTCGTAGCCCAAGTCGGCCCCGCCGAAGTTGTTGTAGACCGACTGGCAGCCGTTGAAACACAGGTAGGGATTGTGCGTCCCGGTGATCTCGCCGTCGCCGCGGGTGACCGGCTTGCGATAGTAAACTCGGCCCACCGAGAGTTGGGTCTGGTTGCCGCGCGCGGAGAAGAAGGAGCGCACGTAGGGGTGGCGCCTCAGCGGCGACCCCGCGGGCAGAAGCCTCGCGATCATGTGGGGGTACATGGCCGTCACGAGGCGCCGGCACTCCAGCGGCACGCAGCCGCCCGCCTCCGCGTCGAGCCACAGCTCGCGGGCGACGGGTTTGGCGATCTCCCCCGAGCGGACGCGGTCCAGGGTGGTGTCGCGCCCGCAGCGGGTGCAGAAGGCGCGGTCCAGGAAGTAATTCTCGGCGCCGCAATTTACGCAGACGTAGCGCCGCGCCTGCGGGTGCTCGGGCCCGTAGGGCCGCACCCAGACGCGCTCGACGCGCCGCCCGTCGGCGTCGGCCTCGAGGCGCCGCGCCTCGGTCCAGAAGCGGAACTCAACGCCCATCTCTTGGAGGCGCGCGACGAAGCGGTCGATGAAGGCGGCGTTATAATTTTTGGCGAAGACGTGGTAGTGCAGCGAGTCCTGCGAGAGCGTCATCGTCCCCGCCATCACGCCCGCCATGCGCGGGGCGCTGGTGTACCAGGGATGCAGGTTGTAGATGCTGGGCGTCACCGCCTCGAGGAAGTCGCGCGACTTCGCGCCCATGTTGAGGATCAGCTCGAGGCTCTCGAGGCTGAGCGTGTTGGGCACCCGCCGCGGCTCTTGCTTGCCCTCGAGGATTTCCTTGGCGCAGTAGGTGGAGACGCAGGCCAGCTTGAAGAGGTCCCACTTCTCGCGCAGCGGCATCTTGAGCTTGGCGAACATCCCGAGGGCGTGGAAGGGCGGCGGCAGGCGGCGCGCCGTCCAGTCCTCCATCGCGAGGCGGTGGCGCTGCCCGTCGCCGGTGATGATGGTGTAGCCCTTGTAGAGCGGCGAGAGCGAGCCGCCGATCTCTTCGTCGACCAGCTTGAGCAGGTTCTTGTACTTCTGCCGGAACACCATGTGCATCGGCATCTGGAGCTTCTTGTCGGGGCCGAAGCGGTGGTCGATCCAATTGCCGGTCAGGCCCCCGGCCGTGCCGGAGCGCTCGACGACCAGGATGCTCCATTCGGGTTTGGTCTTCTTGAGATAATAGGCGGTGGCCAGGCCGGAGAGCCCGGCCCCGAGGATGAGGACGTCGTAAGGTTGGGAAGATCCCGCCATCGTCGCATGGGGCGCTGAACAGCCGGCGCCTCGCTCCTTGGCGATCATAGTAACCGATCAGTTACAAAGTTGAAAAGAGAAATGTTGAGCCGCCCGGGATGGCAAATAGGAGCATGCGCTCGAAAAACCTATGGCGTCGAGAGACGGCCCCGACCTCGATTCGGTTTGAAGGGCCAAAGGCGGAGCGCCCGGCCCGGATCCTAGAAGAAAGTCGGCGGTCCCATGCGGCAGGTGATCGATTCGAAGGTGTGGCAGCCGCGCGCGCGGCAGGTCCCCTCGCTGCCGATGTAGCGGGTGGCCTTCACCTTGCGTCCGTTCTGCTCCAAGACCTTCCACTCCTTGGCGGTCTTGTAGCCCTTGGTCTTGCACCAGGCGTCGGCCGCCTTTTTGCCGCAGCCCTTTTCGGGCTCGTAGCAGTAAGCGAGGCGCTGTTTGCCCTGCTTGGGGGCCTGGTAGGTCTCTTCCTTCGGCTCGACGGACTTGGCCAGCCCTTCGGAGGCGGCGAGGCCGCCCAAGGCCAGGATGCTGAACAGCGTGAGAAAGACTCGGGTGTGCTTCATAGATCCTCCCAATGAGCTTGATGAACAGCCTAGACGATTCGTTCCGAAAAAAGCCACACCGCCGACTCCATCCCCTTCTTCCAATCCGGGAGGTAGAGGCTTTCGTTCTCGCCGTGGGCGTTGCAGAAGGGGTCCTCGAGGCCGATCAGCAGGGCCGGGATGCCGCCGAACTCGTGGGTCAGCGGCTCGACGAAGGGGATCGACCCGCCGCAGCCGATGAATACCGCGTCGCGGCCGAAGCCCCTCTTCAGCGCCCGGGCCGCGGCCTCGTAGGCGGGCCCCACCGGGTCGACCTTCCAGGGCCGCCCCGCCGTGCCGGGCTTCACCGTGACCTGGGCGCCGTAGGGCGGGTCCTTCTTAAGGAAATCGCAGAGCCGTTGCCGGCTTTTTTCCGGATCCATCCCGCTGACGATGCGGATCGAGACCTTCGCGCGGGCCGACTCGACGATCTGGTTGCTGGTCTTGGCGACCTGCGGCGCGTCGATGCCCAAGATCGCGCAGGCGGGCCGGCACCAGATGCGCTCGTAGACGCTGAAGTCGCGCTCGCCGGCGAGCTGCAGCGACTCGACGGCCCCGACCTCATTTAAAAATTTCTTCTCCTCGAAGGGCAAGGCGCGCAGCCGTTCCTTCTCGAGGCCGACCACGGGCTCGATGCCCTCGTAGAAATCGGGGATGGCGATCTTGCCGTCCTCCGTCGTGAGCCGCGCGAGGATCCGGTTGAGCGCGCTGAGCGCGTCGAGCGTGGGCCCGCCCCACATCCCGCTGTGCACCGGATGGTCCAGCGTGCGCACCTCGACGATCGCGTCGACCAAGCCGCGCAGGCGGTAGGTGAGCGAAGGCAGGCCGAGGTCGAGGTTGGCCGTGTCGGTCAGGACCATCACGTCGGCTTTGAGGCGGTCTTTGTAGCGGCGGACGAATTCGCCCAGGTGCTCGCTGCCCGTCTCTTCCTCGCCTTCGATCAGGAAGCGCACGTTGACCGGCAGCTTGCCGGAGGTCTTCAAATAGGCCTCGAGGGCGAAGAGGTGCATCAGCGCCCCCGCCTTGTCGTCGACCACGCCGCGCCCGTAGAGGCGGTCGCCGCGGCGCTGGGGCGCGAAGGCCGGCGAGAGCCACTTCTCGGGGCGGCCCGGCGGCTGCACATCGTGGTGGGCGTAGAGCAGGACGGTCGGCGCGCCGGGCGCGTGCAGCCAGTCGCCGACCACGAAGGGCGGCGCGCCGGGAATCTCGAGGATCTCGACGTGCTCGAGGCCCGCGTCTTTCATCTTGCGCGCGGTCCATTGGGCGGATTCGTTCAGCGGCTCCGGCGGGTAGCCGGGGAAGCTCACCGAGGGGATCGTCGCGTATTCGGACAATTCCCGGATGAAGCGTTCGAAGTTGGTGTGGATATATTGAATGGCTTGCTCGGGATTCGTCATGCTGGCAAGCTACGCCAAAGCGAAATCGCGACCAAGTCTTTCTTCTCGAGGAGCGGCCATGCCCTACATCAAGCCGGAACAGCGTCAAAAACTCGACAAAGACCCCCGCCCCGGCGACGCCGGGGAGCTCAATTACCTGATCACCCGGCAGCTCTTGAGCTACCTCGAGGCCAAGGGGAAAAAATACTCAACCATCAATGAAATCATGGGGGTGCTGAACTGCGTCACGCAGGAGTTTTACCGCCGCTGGGCCGCCCCCTACGAGGATGAAAAAATCCGCGAAAATGGCGACGTCGGCCCGCTTTAGCCCCCCAAAACCCACGCCAATTTGAGAATTTCTCAAAATCGTTTTTCATTCTGAGAAATCCCCAGTTTATCCACAGACGCTAAGCTTCTGAAATCATTCTGTAAGGAAAATTTTATCCACAAGGTTATTGGCATGCTGTTTGTAACTTATGTGCCATGTAATGTATGGCCACAAGGAGGCAACCATGACCCAACAACCTAAATTCCAGGCCTTGGCCGAGCTGGTTTCGCAGCGCCGGCAGGAGCGCCTGGACGAAATCCGCCGTCAATCGCCGCACCCCCCGCCCTTCCCCGAGACGCGGGAGCGCCCGCAGGGCCCCCGGCAGATCGCCCTCACCTTCGAGGACCTAAGCCCGGTGCTGGACGTCTTCCAGCGCTTCGACGAGGCCTCGCGGGAGATCGAGTGGTCGTTCTACAGCAGCTCGGGGGAGTTCCTGCTGCAGTTCGGCTTCAGCCTGGCCGAGGGGCGCTACCGGATCCACAGCCTGCACCCCGAGCTCTTCCTCGAGCGCGCGGAGATGCGGGGCTACCTCGAGGCGATCAACAAGCGCCTGGGTTCCGGGTATCCGCTCTTGGAGCTGGTGCACGAGCGGGGCCTCAACCCCAGCATCCAAAGGAAGGCAAAATAGATTGAAGCGGGGCCCTCGGGCTTATAGGCTGTTGAAAAAAACACCGGTGGTTGGGCCAAGCCGCCGAAGGCGGATTGGCGGGCCCCAAAAATCTGAAAGATTTTTGGGCGGTATATGGAGCCGGATTTACTCCGGCAGGAATAAAACCTTTTTTTCAACAGAATAGAAAGCCTCATGCCCGAATTGCCCGAAGTCGAGACCATCCTCCGCAGCCTGAGGCTGGTGGAGGGAAAGCAAGTGGTGGGGCTCGACTTTTCGAAACTCGCCCCCGTCGAGACCACCCGGCCGGCGCAGATTCGGCGGGCCCTGGCGGACCGGCCCATCCGGCGCCTGGAGCGGCGGGGCAAATACCTGCTGATCCGCTCGGAGGGCGGCGCGGCCCTGGTGATTCACCTGGGGATGAGCGGCCGTCTCACCTACTTTCCCCGGCCTCCCGAGCGCTTCGAGGCGCACACCCATCTCAAATTGAAATTCGACGACGGCTCGGTGCTGGCGTATCAGGACGCGCGGCGCTTTGGGACGCTGTCGCTGAGCGCGGAACCGGAGGGCGGCGACAACGCCTTTTTGCGGCGCTTGGGGCCGGATTACCTCGACCCAGCGCTGGACGCCGCGGCCTACCTTGCGCGCTGCCGCCGCCACCCGGGCCTGAACCTGAAGGCCCTGACCCTGCACCAGGGCGTGGGCGCCGGCCTAGGCAACATCTACGCCTGCGAGTCGCTGTATAAGGCGGGCCTGGACCCGCGGCGGCGGGTGCGGCGGACGAAGGACGCAGAGCTGGCGGCGCTGCTGCAGGCGGCCCGGGAGACCTTGGAGCTGGGGATTCGGCACGGGGGCAGCAGCCTGAGAGATTACTTTGATGGATTGGGCAATCGTGGGGTGATGAAAGAGTTTTTGCAGGTCTACGATCGGGAGGGGCAGCCGACCTTGGACGGCCGGGGCATGGTGAAGCGGATCGTCCAGCAGGCCCGGTCGACCTGGTTTTGCCCGGAGGTGCAGCGCTAGCCCGGCGGGCCAAAAATAGTGATAATGATTGACTAAAAACCTTGGCCCTTATAGAGGTTCCGCCGTAAAATTTGTTTTTGAAAATGGGGACGTAGCTCAGCTGGGAGAGCGCCTGAATGGCATTCAGGAGGTCGGCGGTTCGATCCCGCTCGTCTCCACCATTTTTTTCAAGTAGTTAGGATTTTGCTCCGCTGGCGGCGGAGCTTCTATTCCACAATACTCCCACAAGTTTAGAATTTCTTCCCTTCCACGACTTGGAAATCTGCATCGCCAACTCTCGGCACGTCGGCAAGGACGCCACGGCGACGGTTTTCTGATCATCGCTGACCTCGGTATAGATATCCATCGTGAGTTGCACTCGCGAATGACCCAGGAGCTCCTGGGCCACTTTAGGATGGACTCTATTGCGCGCCAGCAAGATGCAGAAGGTCTTGCGCAGACCGTGAGGCATCACTCCTTCAATGCCGAGTCTTTTAAAGAGTCGTTTCAGGCTTAAGCGGATGCATCGGATCGGCCGGCCGTCGGTGTGGCAGAAGGCGTAGGCCCGCTGGGCTGGAGTTCTTGGCAGGATGCTTTCCTTGGAGCTCCCCTCGTAATGCATGACGGGGTAATTTTCCTGCAGGAACCTCAGCTCCTCCCAAAGATCGTCGGACATGGGGACAACCCGAGTCTTGCGATTTTTGGTTTGGCGGACTTTGTCGGACACGATGCGAATCTGGCGGGTCTCCCAATCGATGTCTTCGAACTTGAACTGGGTGACTTCGCCCGGTCGCATGCCGGTATAGACCATCACCTTGATGAGTGATCGGGTCCAGGGCTTGGCGGCATCCAGGACTTGACCCAATTCCTTCAGGGTCAAGGAACGATTCCCGACCTTGGATTCCTTGAAAGGCCGAATTCCATCGGCGGGAGAGGTTTTCAGATAGCGCCATTCGCGGGCCTTGCGAAAGACCATCCGCAGGGCGTTCAAGAAGATATTCTTGGTGCGATTTTGAATCGGCAGCTCGCTCAAGAATACTTCGATGTCTTCCCGTTGGATCTGGTCCAAGCGTAGCCCGCGAAACCGGGCCTTGGCTTGCGCAAGGCAGTATTCGTATTGCCTCACCGTCGCCGGCGCCCGGGAGCCTTGCGCGAATTTGCTGATGAACTTGTCGCAAAATTCGCTGAAGTATAACCGGGCGGCGGGAGTATCCTCGAAGGTCCCGTTAAGGAGCTCTTTGAGGATGAGGTTCTTACGTTCCTCCGCCTTTCGCCTGCGGATCGGACCAAGATTCACAAAGCAGTCGCGCCGTCAATTTTGGCGGACGACCAGATAGTACCGCTTTTCTCCTTGTTTCGTTTTGTAGTCCCGAAGATAGACATTTACCTGCATAGCACCTCCTGTGCAGGGTCGCATGTCTCATTCGCGGGAAGGATTTGGCGTGGGCACCTCCTTTCGGGAAAGGTTGGTGCTTGCAGGAAGCCATAAAGGGCGTCCTTGGTCAAGGAGGTTGAGTGATGAAGCAGCGTATTGCAAAACATTTTTCTTAAAATCCTGCCCGAATTTTTGATTCATTTGCTCATCGGTCTCGATCACGATTTGGGTATTGGTGTAACGGGCAATTTTTCGGAGAAGAAGGTTGTTCTCTTGAATGAGGAGATGCGTGGATTTCAATGCCTCCTGGGCTTTACATTCGGAGAATTTATTCAAATCCTCGCCTGCGAATTTCTGAGAGGGCAGCTGAAAATTTTCCAGTAATCGTCGAACCAACTCCGCCTTCGAAAGGCCCGATTTTGCGGCCTCTACTTGCAAAATTTCGTAGTCAATTTTTCGAATTCGAATTGTAAGCTTCTCGTACATCCTGCACCCCAGCGCCGCTCCGAAAGGCAAATGATTTGAATATCTTAGCGAAAAGCGCCGCTCCTGATATTCAAAGCGCCTCCCCAGAGCGGCGCCTTAAGCAGTTGATTTCATGTATTATTCTGCAAAACACCGGATTGCGTCCGGTGTGTAGGCATTTATGGGTATGGGCGGAGCCCATGACCTCGCAAATAGACTGAGTGGGTTCATCTCCTCGACGGAGGGGAATGAAACCACGAAACGATTTTTCTAGGATTATGGGGGGAGTCTTAGGAGACATGATCTGTCTCTTAAGCAAGGATTGGGCCGGAAATTGCAAAAACAATGGCAGGGAGGGAAAGTTAAAAAGTCGCCCATTCTACGCTGGAATTTTAAATTTTCGTGGGTTGCTGCGAAGTGCTTGAGGTCACGTGATTCAAATTTCTTGGGGCCTGGAAGAGGAGAATCATACCTTGGATTTCGAAAATCGGTCGATCCCGGCTCCAAAAGAAAGCCGTAATCTGGGGGAGCCCTTTGATTGAAGGCGGGAACCAAAGAGGTAACGAATGAAACTCCGCCGGTTGAATGCCGCCAGACAGCCAAATCGCCGTGGAGTGCGGTTACTCGTCGCAAAATACACAGGCGAAATTGTCACGTACCGAGTCGACGGCTCTCAACGGTTACAACAGCCCCTTTGGAATGAGGCGAGATGTCCGTAAGCCGCGAGACAACCTTCGAAGTTCGAGACAGCCATTCAGGGACAGGCTGTTGCTGAAAGCGATACGTGCCGAGTAGCTTTCCGTCAGGACGCGCAAGGTCGAGCCACTCGGGCCCGGCGCTTGCGCGCGGTAGCCACAAAACTGCATCTCCAGCGGCCGTTTCGTCGTCCAATCGATTGCCATTCACAATCACTCGGCGCGTATCAGTGGCCTCCGTATTCAGTTGGGCGAGGGGGTCGATTCCCGTTCTACGGAGCCGGACGACCCTAGTGGCAGCAGCTTCCGACATACCCTGCTCCTGAAGGCTGGCTGCATCGGTCGCATGCAGCCAGGCAATGGCTCGGTCGATTTCTGTGATACTATATGGGCACTTCGCAGCAGCCTCAATAGCCAGGCTTCGATCAAGTTGCAGATAGCCAGCAAAAGCTGAAGCGAGTGGAGAAGGCACTCCTAGTTTGAACATGGCCGGAAAATGAGAAGCCGCCTCCGGGAAGGGGATGCCGTGGTTTTCAAACTCGGGACGGCTAAAAGTAATGATTCCATTCATGACCCACGCGAGTCCATAGACGCAGACCCGCTCTATGATACGCGACAGTTCGCCAGGATCGGACGAAATATCGTCAGCCTGTCCGGCGGCGATGATTTCGATGCAGCTTTGTCCTCTGAGCCAGCCCTTGATGGCTGGCAGCAGTACCAGAGGGTCCAGGTCTGTCGCCTCGCGCATCGTGTTGAGCGGCAAGGCAAGTGCTGCCAAAGAGAGGAGAGTATCGAGCCGGGTATCTTCCGTCCCGCTGTCCCAATCAGCAACGTTCCTGAGGATATCCATAATCTGGTTCCGATTTTTTTCCACGGTCAAGCAGTCGTCCAAGTCGAACCCCATTTTGTAGAATTTTGCCCGGCGATCTTCCTGGGGGAAACGACGGTAGATGGACCTCAAGCGCGCACTCATAATATTAATAGCTGCCGGAGCGGTGATGCCATCGATCGGGCGAGTCTCCAGCTGGCAGAAGAGTAGCGATTCGCGCAGGACCTCCTGGAGCCGATCTGGCTGCTCGGGCGTATAGACTGCTTCCACGGCCATAGCGAGCAGATTCTGATCCACCAGGCCGAAAAGTGAGGCGAGGCTTTGGCGCTTATCCTCGGGAGCCCAAGTGAAGTCGTCTTCTGCTATGCGAAGACACAATGTTTCAAATGGGATATTCGGCGTTGTGCTGTGCCAGAGTTTTCGCAGGAAAGAGAGCGCGCGGTGAAGCACCCCAATTACTGCCTCCACGCTTGTCCGCTGGATCAATTCGCGGATTGCAGCTCGGCGGCTCCGCAACTGATGGGTTGGTGCCGTTTCGTCGAAGAAGAAGAGCACGTGACCTTCGTTCTCGTGGAGGGCGCGCCCCGCTCGCCCGGCGATATTCCAGAATCCCAATCTGTCAATCTGGTGGTGCTGGTCCTGTTGGACGCCTCGCACTAGGACTGTCCGGATCGGCAGGTTAACTCCCTGCCCGAGCGTCGTTGTCGCTACGATGAGGGCGAGCTGTCGATCTCGAACGAGCCGCTCGATTGCCAGCCTGACTCGAGAAGGAAGGTTGCCGTGGTGAATGGCAATGCCGGCCCGGATGAACGATGAAATTACTGAATCGGGGCCAAGCTCATCGCGAATTGCAGTCAGGCAATCCTGCATAAGCGCACTCACGGGATCGGGAGAAGGAAAGTGCAACGTCGCACCCTCGGACCGAGCCAGGGCATGTGAAAGTTGCAATGCATCAAGAATAGTCTTGGCCGTCGACTCTACGTGTCGGGCTTGAGGAACAAAGGCTAAAGTCGTTCCGATGGAAGTCAGATGTATAGCAGCCGATGCATAGGCTTCCTGCCAATTGGCGGGAAACGGCCTCCGACGTCCGCCTACTCCTTGGATGCCCCGGACCTCTCGCCGGCCCACAAACTGCGGCACAAAGGTTTCATGATCCAACGGCGTATCACTGGAATGGGTATAATCGAGCCGAACACGTGTGCCATTCCACAAACACTGCCCTACGAGCAGCCGCGACGGACGCCATGTCGATGAAACAAGATGGTCGGCGCCGCCGCCGATCCATCGCGCGAAGTCTTCCGGGTTAGGGAGAACTGCGGACAGGAAGACGTGGCGGCATTGCTGACGCCCCAGGCGCCACAAGAGGCGGTTAATCAGGAACTCAGCGCGTAGGCCGCGCGAAGAAGTGTCGCCTGCGAGGTGGCCCTCGTCGAAGATCACGAGGCGGATGTCCGAGAGCAGCTCCGGCGCTATTCGCAGAACCGCATCCAGCTTTTCCGGCGTAGCAATCAGTACCTGGGTATCCTGGATCAGCCGTTCGTCATTGGCCGTCATATCAAATCCGCCATAGACCTCGGAAACGCGAACTCCCAATGGTTGTAGTCCACTGGTGAGGGTGCGCTCGATTTCAGCTGCTAGTGAGCGGAACGGAGCGATATACACACACTTAGCGTTAGGACTGTTGAGACTGTCCAATATGGCGCGCACGATGCAGAGTTCGGCTATGCGAGTCTTCCCCGCGCTGGTGGGCATTCGCACGCAGAAGCTTGGAGCATCTGCTCGCTTGATCATGGCTATGGCGCTCTGCTGGGATGGCCACAGCGATATGGTGGCGGGGTGCTTCAGTAACAGGCTTTCGATGTAGCGCTGGATTGGGGCGCCCGAAGGGAAGCGCGGACCAATATCGCCAATGCAGCTCCAAAAGCTTGAGTCGCCAAGTTCGCGGAAAAAACGTTCCAGAACCTTTCCCCACCACCAGAGATCAACATGGCGAGCCTCCCGCCCAAGCGCTGCGACGGCGCGGCACTGTTTGGTGGCGGTATCACGAAAAGGCATTGAACCGACTTTAAGAAATTCCAAAAACCACGAAATCGCTTCAGTCAGGCTGCGTCGTCCAAGATCCGCGATTGCATTGTCATCCGTAGTCGCACCACCTGCGAGGGCCTCTGCAACATTGGCATCTACGAACTGAGGTTGATTAAAGATCGCCAGCGTGATTTCTCTAGCACGCGTGAGATCACGAGCCACAAGGGCAATGATTGCCTGTATGAATGAATCCGGCTTAAAGTCATTGCTAGTTGTCAGCGTGTGCATCAGGACGTAGGAGCGGGCGTGATGGCCAGCGATGTGGTAGGCCGTCGCTGCCTTGAGCAGCTCATCCGGTATGCATGCTTTGAACCGCCCGACAACACATAGAAACTCGATAGCCTCGGCCCCCTGGGTTAGTAACTCCGTTGCGAGGTCTTGGTACATCGGCGCGTCAACAAGGTCCAAGGCCATAACCATCGAAGCATTTGCGAAATACATGAGGCGTTCATCGAGTACGGGGCTAAAAGCTGGCCACTCACGTTCCGGCGTTCCGAGTTGTTTAAGAATCGCTCTCGCGTGCGCTTGGGCGTGGAGGTTGCGTCGCGTGCCGTCGCGCAGGAGTGTTTCCATTTGTTGGCTCAATTGCTGTAGGTCGCGAATCGGCATTAGATAGTGCTACTCCAGAACGGGATGGTCAAATAGGTGGTTCACAAAATTCGTCAAGTCCGAGAGGGACAGATTAACGCAATGAAGGTCAGGTATGATGTTGCCATTGCCATTCAGGCACGCGAATGGCTCAACCGGGCAGTCCTGGCAAATCAGGAATATCCAGTTCTCCCGGGGAAAGTCATCCTTGGCGAGGTGTATGGCGATATCGTCTATTTGGGAAGCGAGGGCCGAGCTCCCATTCATGTAGAGAATCTCGGCGAGCATCCCAAGCGTCATCGGGCGAGGGTGATAAGCCTTATGCAATCGCTCGTGCGCACGATGTACCGTGTCAGCATTGTAGGTAGTGACTGTCTTGGCCTCCCCGATGATAACGCACGTGATCCGTTGCTGATTATCGATCTTGAATGCAACGATGTCCTCTCCCCTCATAGCCAGATTGCTGTCGCGGTAGCGTAGCTTGAAAACTGGCATTGCGTAGCCGTAACGCTGGATTAAGTGCTCAGATGCAACGACCTCTCCGAAATTGCCCTTACGGGTACGGTCATCGCGAGGTAACTCTGTTCGAAAGAATGCTGCCGCGCCCACATGACCGAGGGCCTGGAGTCGGTCCGCGACTCTCTGGCGATGTACGTGGTGATCAACAATGGCTCGGGAAAGCGAATCTCGAATTCGAGGTCGGCTTCCGCTGATCTCTCTCATGGGATGATGCCGGAGGTCGGGGTAAGTGATGGATACACCAGCTTCAAGCCAATGAGCATCAAAGTTGTCCCGGCTTACGGGGTCGGTCGCTAGGGGCATTTCTGATTCGGGGTAATCCAACTTTTGTGTTCCTCCCAATGAAACTTACGATTTGACAATGATTCCTTAATTTCCCTATTTGTCAGCGGCATATAAGCCAGCTAATTAAAAAAATTGACGCAGCAGAAAAAAAAGTTACCAACCACTGAAATGAATTAGCTGAATCGAATTGCATTCCAGCTTTCTGAAAACAATTAAGATCCGCGTAAATGATACGAGAAGAATTTATTTTTAAATTGCTGGAGAGATCCGCGATGATAATCCCTTTGGAACGGCCGCCGAATGTCTTGATGACCGCCCATTGGCGCGCGATTTGATTGCCTCGGACCATGGGTTCCCCTTCAGAAACGCTCCTTACCCGGGGGAAACACTATATTTTTTCCTAATTTGGGGACCTTGTCAAAGTATGAATGGAAAGGGGCCGCAAAGGCCCCTTTCCAAAGGCCAGAAAGTCATTGCTTCCCTTTTTTCTTCACGGAGTTTCGACCTGTAAGGGGAGGAGGTTTTCTGCCTTCCAGAACCGCCCGGGTCCGCTCAATCTCGGCGACAAGTCTTTTTTCATCGGGCAGGGTTGTTCGGTACTCCGAAGCCATGACCTTATTGGGCAGTCCTTCCAACGCGTATTTGGCGAGATCATCGCCTTTCTGGGCGCAGAGAATCAACCCGACGGGCGGATTCTCACCGTCGCGCACCCAATGTTCCCTCGCATAGTTGAGATAGAGGTGCATTTGCCCGGCATCGGCATGGGTAAACTTGCCGATCTTGAGATCAATGATCACCAGGCATCGTAAGCGACGGTGGAAAAACAAAAGGTCCACACGATACCACTCGTCATCGATCCGCAAGCGTCTCTGCCTGCCGATGAAACAGAAATCGCCGCCCAATTCTAAAAGGAAGGCTTCCAAGTGGCGGATCAACGCCTCTTCCAGATCCGTTTCCGAATATTCGTCCTTGAGCCCGAGGAATTCCAGCATGAATGGGTCCTTGATTTCCTCTTCCGGCAGAACATGGTCCCCAGGCGAAGCCTTTTCCCCCTTACTCAACATGGCGGCCTTGTTCTTCGACAGGGCGGTGCGTTCATAGAACTGGGAATTGATCTGCCGGTCGAGTTGCCGCACCGACCAGCCGCCGCGCAGGGCTTCGGCCTCGTAAAACTTTCGGGCTGATTCGTTTTTCACCCCCAGTAAGCGAACGTAGGCCGACCAGGGGAGCGGAAATTTTATGGAAATACTGGAAAGGATCGATTCTGCAGACGGTGTCTGCAAAATGCCAGACTCTGTCTGGCGAATGATTACATTGGAAGGAGGGCCGAATTCGCCAGACGGTGTCTGGCGAATTTGTTCCAGCGGGTAACATAGGTAAAACTGCCTCATTTGCTGGAGGTTTTGCCGGGAGAAGCCACGTCCATGACTCTGACTGAGATCGGCGGATAACCGCTCCAGCAGCTCTTCCCCATACCCTGCGCGGCTCTCCCCCTTTTGTTCGGATTCCACAATACGCCTGCCGATCAGCCAATAAGCAGCTGTCATGATGCAATTGACTGATCGGGCGGCAGATCTCCTGGCTTCATTGATGACGCTGGAGATGTCCCCCAAAATGGAATTGTATTGGGTGGCCAATTCGCCGGGACGTTTTTTCGGCTTCTTTGCGATCATAGTCCTCTTCTCTGGGGGGCTCCTTCTACAAAGGATAAAGTGTTTAGAAGGCTTTTTCCCGTTCAAGGGAAATATCCCCTGCCTTTCCTAGAATTTTAAGATCCTCGGCAATCTTCTGAATCGCGAAGATGCAATCCCGGGTGCCGGCGAGCCACGGGATACGATTGATTCTCTTGGTAAGCTCAACGATATCGGTGTGCTCCCAACCGCCTCGGTCTTCAACATGATACCGTACGTGCTTAACGGCGTCGTTGATAATTCCCAAAATTTGGCGGCTATAGGACTTTGTGTAGGAAATATTCCCGCCGAATAGAAATTCAATCGATGAGCCGTTGAAACCTTCACTTTTTAGGCTGGCAGATAAGGCCGAATAAAATTCGGAGGCGAAATTCAACAAATTTTTCTTTTTTAACTGCGGCATGATGAGCGCGTAAAAAGTCTGATCGTTTATTGCGACCAGCGTTTTTCCGCGGGCGATAGAAACAATATGCGCATGCCATGAAAAAATTCGTTGAACAGGCGAACTGTCATCAAGATCGGCCTTCGACATGTTGAGCTGTTCGAGCAGCTTTTTGGTGCAATGGAGAAACATGGGCCCGTACCATTACTAGTTTATTGTGTCGTACTATTTCTCGTTTTTCATGCTGTACCATTTCTAGTTTATTTTGCTAATAATTTGAAATTGTTAACAAATTTCAACTTCTTATTGGATGATAAATGGCCGAATTTAAAGCGTGTTTTTATCTTAGATTATACAAATGCAAAACCGCAGCCCAACCGGAAGGAAGCAAGTCCGGCGGTTCCTCTAACTCTTCGGTGTACTTACAGATCATTTCCAGCATGTAGCGGGCGTGAAAAAAGGCCTCAAGCATTGGGCGAGTATGGGCCAACCAATTCCTATTATGGGACAAAGCGAAAGTATGACCCGTTCCCTCTTTGATGATCTTTTGAAAATCAGAATTCAATGGGCGATGAGGGGCAAGCCTTTGAAGGCCTTCCACAATTTTTTCGGTCATGGCTTGGATGCCGTAAACTTTAAAGGAGTAATGATAAAAGCGATAGATAGCATCCTCATAACCCCACTCGGAGGAAACTTCCGAAAAAAGATTTTTTAAATCCGGCAAGCATTGTTTGGCTTTATCAAATATTTTTTGATTTTCCTGTGTCTGTGAATCTTGAGTTTCCATGAAAAAATCCCTTGCACTTAGCGTTATCCTAGTCGTCTTGAAAATTGGTAACAACTTTCGATGTGCACTAAAAATTGCATAAAACGCACTTTTTAGTGCATTTTAACATCGGGCTCCTAATGATGCGGAAAATGCCTCAAAAAATCGTTGCTGATTCTTCAAATGAAGTAATTTTGATCGGGGCCGAAGCCGATCGAGAAGTTGGTTTGGCGGCCTGAACTTTAGAGAATAAAGCTTGAATGGTGGGGTTTAAATTTTTGAATTCAATTTGCTTCTCCCAAGATTTAGAAAAGCGGATTAGCTCGTGGGAGAAGGAACGAGAAACAAAATCGATATCGGAGAAATCCAAAATTATTTTCGTTGCTGAAGGAGCGAACTGTTCTTTGATTTTGGATAAAGCCTGTCGGGTGGAAATATTTTTTTCAAATAATTCCCGAAGTCGTATGATTTGAGGATTGGCGTTCTTATTCAACATACCGGCTCAACTCTATAGGATTCTCCACCTATTGGAAAGGGAGTGCTCGGGCCGCCCTTTTACAGTACATTTAGCGATTTTCTTATACCTTGTACTGCAATTTTATCCCACAATCCTCCCACGAATGAGTCCATAACGACCCCAAATTGACCTCATAATGACCATTCTTGTACAAAAATCATCATTAACGAGATCTATATTAGTTAGTTATTTCAATTAGTTAGCAGAAGCACCCAAATGAAGGAAAAATTCCCAGGGGGAATGGCATTCAGGAGGTCGGCGGTTCGATCCCGCTCGTCTCCACCATTTTTCCGATGGAAAAAATCCTCGAAAATCGAATGCGATAATCCAATGCGCCCTGGAATGATGGGAGGGCGCCGACTACTCCGCCCTATTTTCTCATCTTGATAAAACCTTCGCGGTTGAGAAGGCCGGTACCAATTTTATCCAGCGCTTTTTTTGAAATCTTCCTCACCCGCGACAAGCCGCCTCGATCGCCGCGACGTCGATCTTCCTCATCTGCATCATCGCCTCGAACGCGCGCTTGGCGACGGCGGGATCGGGATTAGTGACCGCTTTCGTCAGGACGATCGGCGTAATCTGCCAGGACAATCCCCATTTGTCCTTGCACCAGCCGCACGCGCTCTCCTGGCCGCCGTTGCCGACGATTGCGTTCCAGTAGCGATCCGTTTCCTCCTGGTCGGAAGTGGCGACTTGAAACGAGAACGCCTCGCTGTGCTTAAACGCGGGTCCGCCGTTGAGCCCAAGGCACGGGATGCCCATCACGGTAAACTCGACGGTCAACGCGTCCCCCTTCTTCCCCGACGGAAAGTCCGCCGGTGCGCGGTGCACGGCGCCGACCGACGAATCGGGGAAGGTCTTGGCATAAAATCGCGCCGCCTCCTCGGCGTCGCCGTTGTACCAAAGACAGATCGTGTTCTTTGCTGGATCCATCATGACATTTCTCCTTTGAGACAAGCCGCCCAAAGCAGGGCTGGAAGCATTAATGCCGAAATCACGGCTTTCTTAATTTGCCCGGCGTAAACTTTAATACCAAAAGAAATTCTGCAAATACAATCATCCAGACGCCATTTAAGTCATGGTAAGCTAGCCGAAGCATAACCAAAATATAATTTCTTCACACTTATAGTTATACCTCCCGTTTTGACGACTTTGATTCGTTCGAAGATTAACTCTCTACCCACTACGCAACGATTCCCCCATCCCGACGATGGATATGTCAGGACAAGAAGATAGGGGAGCACATGAGCGACATCCCAATCGGTCCCGTCGTCATCCAAGACCTCAATCAAAACAATCTCTTCGACCCCGGCGTGGACGCGGTCGTCGATCCCTCCGGACAGCCCTTTTCCCCGGCCCGCGAAGCCGCCGAGCTTCATCAAATCACCCAGGAATTAGGGACTTCCGGCTGGAGCGGCATTTTGCTCTCGGACGCGGCCACGATGGTCAACGGGCTTCGGGATGCGACCGCCTACGCCCAGCTAGGCAATGTCCCCATGGTGGAACTTCGTCTGAAAGAGGCCGAGCTCGGGGCGCAGAGGCTTGGGCTGCCCTTCCCTCAAACTCGGGCGGACACCATTCTAGAATCGGGCCTGCAAACCGGCATGGCGGAGAATTTTCAGAATGCCGATGCGAAGGCCCAAGCCGGGCAAGACATCCATGGAGTCGAGGCCCTGTTGCAGGATGCGGCCGGCTACCACCGGCGCCTGCAATCCCAATTTAACTTCCCCCTCCCCTTCGATCAGGTTCGCGCCGACGGCATCCTCAAGGACGCCTACCAGAATGGAATTCCCATTCTCGAGCTCGACGCCCACGGCAAGGCCGCGGCGGGCGACTTCTTTGGGGCCGTATCGGGCTTTCGGGAGTTGAAGCGCTTGATTCCGGCGGCCAATCTAAAATTTGGGCTTCATTTTAATTACAACCCGATCCTCGTGCGCAAGGCGGTGGAAAACGCCTTTATCATCGGAAATTCCCAGCTTTATCAAAACATCCGCCAAGCCGCCTTGCGCGGCCAAACAATGTTGGTGAGGCACCGGCTCCGCCATCTGGAAAACCAGATCAGCAACGCGAATTCTCAATTTCAGTTAAGCCTGCCCTTCGACGCCAAGCAGGCCGATGCGATTTTGGAGGCCGCGCTCGTCAACGGCATTGCCGACAACTTCAAATTGGCCAAGGGCGCGGCGAAGGGCCATTCCTCACGCTCCGCCCGCAGGTGGCTCGACCTGGCGCGCTCCTACGTCGACGAATACAACCGAAAATTTGCCGCCCCGCGAAGGGGCAAGCCCAAACTGGCATTCGACTTCGCCCTGGCCGGCGCGATCATGGCCTGCGCCCATGGCAAGGGCGCGTGTCCCTGACACAATTTTATTTTCGGCCCGGACCATGAGGTGCTAAAACTAGCCGACCCATGGCCCACTACCTCCCCTACGCCCTCTACCCCGCCGGGATCTTCTCCGTCCTCCTCGGCCTCTTGCATTTCTGGTTTCCGCGCTGGTTCGATTTTCGCGGGGCGATTCCAGAGCGCGGGGAGGCGCTGAAACCCTTTCCGCTGATCGTCGGCGCCTACCCGACCACGCGCCGGGATATCTATGGGCTCGTCTGGGTGATGAACCACGCCGCCAGCTTCGCGATCCTCACGGTCGGCCTGCTGGACTTGACTTGGCAGCGGTGGCTGCCTTCGAGCTACGGCCCTTACATCGCGGTGTGGATCGCCCTCTTCTGGTTCCTGCGCGCGATCACGCAATTAAAGATGGGAAGGAGACGGGGCGACTGGTGGATCCTGGCGGGCTTCGCGGGCCTCGGCTTGATTCACTTGCTTGCCGTCCTACCCTAAAGAAGATAACAACCATTGCCCTCGAGGGGGAGGGCGAACACAAGCTTCGCCCCTACAATTCATTCCCTAAGGGGAAACATTTCCGGCCTGGGAGAGACTTATCTCATGAACCTCGACGACCCCTACCGCCCCTACCCCGCGCCGCGTTCCCCCTTCGTGATGCACCAGTCCTGGCACGACCTGCTCTTCATCCACTACCGCGTCCCCGCGGAGCTCTTAAGGGCTCTGGTGCCCGCGTCCCTGCCGCTGGACACCTTCCGCGGCGAGGCCTACGTCGGCGTCGTCCCCTTCCGCATGGCCAACGTGAGGCCGCGCTTCCTGCCGCCCCTGCCCTGGCTGTCTTTCTTCCCCGAATTGAACGTCCGCACCTACGTCACCCTGGACCAACGCCCCGGCGTCTATTTCTTCTCCCTCGACGCCGGAAACCGCGCGGCAGTGGAAATCGCCCGCGCCTGGTTTCACCTCCCCTACTTCAAGGCGACCATGGAGTGCCGCGCGCGGGAGGGCGAGGTCCGATACGGCTCGACGCGTAGCGATCCGCGCGGAACGGCCGCCGTCCTGCGGGCGCAATACGCGCCGACGGGACCCGTCTTCCTCGCGGAACGGGATTCGCTGGAATACTTCCTGACGGCCCGCTACTGCCTCTACACCCTCAACGCCCGGCAAGAGGTCTTGCGGGCGGAGATCCATCACAAGCCCTGGGAGCTCCAACCCGCCCGGCTTCAGGCGCAGGCCAACACCATGCTCGACCCCCTCGGCCTCAGCCTGCCGGAGGAGGCGCCCCATCTGCTTTTCGTGAACAAGATCCACGTCCTTGTCTGGCCGCCGAAGCGGGTCAATCCCGCGCCTTCGGCCCCAGCAGCGGCAGGTGCCGGTAACGGGCGACCAGGACGACCAGACTGCTGACCAATACCGAGGACAGCAAGAGGGTGTGCTTCAGGTCGAAGCCGATCACCGTCAGGTGCGCGATCAGGGCGCCCAACATGGTGCCTAGGGCCAGGAAGGCGCCCGCGGCCGAATAGCGGGGCGACAGCAACAGCAAGGCCGCCAGACCCTCGATGATCCCGATGATAAACCGGCCCGTCGGCTCCATGCCCAAGACGGAAAACAACTGCACCTCGTTGGGCTTCGAGCTGAGCTTCCCGTAGGCGGTCCCGAACAAGATCACCGCGGGGACGAGTTGAAAGATCCACAGCAGCTTGTTCTTCATGGCCTCCCCCGTCCCGTCCCCGCCGCCGTCGGCAGCAGGAGGTTGTCCTCGTTCAGCTCCCGGAAAGAGCGCTTCCCCAGCGAGGTCAGCAGCTCGTAGTGGTCGTGCACCAGGTTGACGACGTAGTTCTTCACCCGCTCCGACTTCACCTCGATGTCCAGGCCCCGCTGCAGGGCGGGGTTGTGCGTCGTGATGCCGACGGGACAGGTGTTGCGGTTGCAAGTCAGGGCCTGGATGCAGCCCAGGGCCAGCATGAAGCCCCGCGCGGTGTAGACCGCCTGCGCGCCCAGCGACAGCGCGATGAGCTGCTTTCCGGGATTGATGAGCTTTCCGGCCGCTACCAGCTTGAGGCGATCGCGCACCTCTTCCTCCTTCAAGATCTGATGCGCCGCCGGCAGCGCCGCCAGGATCGGGATCCCCAGGTCGTCCATGAAGGACTTCGGCGCGGCGCCGGTACCCCCCTCCGCGCCGTCCAGGGCGATGTAGTCGGGGAAGATCTGGTGCCGCGCCATCGCCCGCACCAAGACGCGAAACTCCGCCTCGCGGCCCAAACAGAATTTAATACCGACCGGCAACTCGGAGATATCCTGGACCCGTCCGATAAAGCGGACGGTCGCGTCCGGGTCCGTGCATTCCACGTGCGCGGGCGGCGAGATCACGTCGCGGTCCATCGGCACGCCGCGCAGCTCGGCGATCTCGCGGGTGATCTTCTCGCGCGGCAGCAGGCCGCCCTTCCCCGGCTTCGCCCCCTGGGAGAACTTGATCTCGATCATCTTCACCTGCGGCAGCCGGGCGATCTCCCGCAGGCGCCCTTCGTGCAAGGACCCATCCTCGTTGCGGCAGCCGAACTTCGCCGTCCCCATCTGGAAGATCAGGTCGCAGCCCTCCATCAGGTGATACCTCGGCAGGCCGCCCTCCCCCGTGTTCATCGGGATCCCGGCCTTCCGCGCGCCCCGCGCCAGGGCCCGCACCGCGTTCTTGCCCAGCGAGCCGTAGCTCATGGCGCTGATCATCACCGGCTTGGTGATGGTATAGGCCTCGGCCAGGCCGCGCTCCTCGCCGAAGGTCAGGGCATAGGGCTCGGCCTCGGCCACCAGGGTCGGGTACATCGAATGCCGCAGCTTGTACTCGCTGCCGTCAAATTCCAGCTGCGAGCCGAAGGCCGAGGAGGCGTCGATGTCCTTCGACTTGCGGTAGACCTCCATTCGCTCCACCCGCGAGAAGGGCCGCTCCTCGGTGTCGGTGGTGAAGAGGTACTGGCGCAGCTCCGGGCCGATGCTCTCCAGAAGGTAGCGACCCTGCGCCACCCAGCCGAAGTTGGTCAAGAGGGCATGGTCCTTCTGGACGCGGCGGTAGAAAATATTGATGAGCGTCATCAGTAGGAAAAAGACCGTCAAAAAGTGGAAGTAAAACGAGGAAAAATACCCCGCCAAGAAAAAGACGAGGGTCAGCGCGGGAAGGCCGAAATTGACGACCCGCGAGATCTTCTCGAGATTGACGGTCCAGGAGGCGGCCATTGGGGGAATTTTGAAGAATTACCCCGAAAAAGGGAAGAAAAGAGCAAGACCCCCTCCTCCTCTTGCCAATTTTCCACGAGGCCGCCAGAATGATGCCTTAAGGAAACTGCTGGGGGCGCCAAAACACGGGAGTGGAGATGACCTCGGTTTTATCTAGAAAGATCGGTCAAGTGGCGCTGATAACCCTATTCCTGTTGCCTTGCGGCCGTCTCCACTCGCAATCCTTGAGCGTCTCCCAAAAAATCGATCGGATCTTCGACTATGCCGAGGCCTGCCGTTGGCTGAAACCCTCCGATTGCGCCAACTTGGATCCGAATTTTGCCGACCTTTCCCCGGTGGCGCCCTACCGCACTCTCTGCGGCGACCAACGCCCCGCCGCCTGCCTTCAGGATGGCCTGATACCGGCGGGCGATGCTGCAGGTCCCCTGCCCGTAGAGACCTTCCGCCTTCTGGAAGTCTTTATCGCCGCCGCCAAATCGGTGTGCAACCTCGACCAAGGGGTGCAGGGCTGCATCGACGAAGACCGTGCCGCTCGCCAGGCCCCCAACTGGCCTTGGGAACGCGACCGGCGCCTGGTTCGTACGCTGGCCGCTAAGGACCCCCAGGAGTGGTATGTCTTTTGGCCCTGGCTCTTGGCTCGCTACGCGGCCTTCTGCGGGATGCACCTCGATCCCCAATCCTGCTCGGAATCCTTCGCGCCCCGACGTCCCAGCTCGGGCAATGCCGAAATTAACGCCATTTTCAATTTCGCCGAGGCCTGTCATTGGCTGAAGCCCGCCGCCTGTGCCAATCGGGACCCGAGTTTCAACGATATCCCGGCCGTAGCTCCCTACCGACAACTCTGTGGAGAGGCCTCGCCGGCACAATGCCTCCTGAACAAAAATCTCCTGCCTTCCCCGGTGGCCAACCGCCAACCTTTGTCGCTCGATTTGTTCCGCAGCTTGGAGAGCATCGTCTACAATGCGCGCGCCATATGCAATCTCATGACCCGAAGCTACGCAGCCTGTCGCAACGAAGACCTTTCCCGCCCGGAAGACCGGCGCCTGGTGCGGGACCTCTGGGCCTTGGATGAAAAGGCCTTCACCTTCATGCCCTGGATGCTGGGACGCTACCTTGGGTTTTGCGGCCAAAATTGGGATATTCCCACCTGCTTGGCCTACTTTGCGCCCCAGCGTCCGGTTTCGATGCAGGCCCTGCTCAGCGGGATTCATCCGGAGGCCCTGAGGGAGGCCCAGGCCAACGCAAGTTTTCGGATACCTCCAAGCGGCGAAGGGAGTTCGCCCGAGGGCGGAACGGGGGCGTCGGATGGCGAAGCTAGGGAAAACCCCGAGGGGAGATTGGGGGAACCCCCGCGAGCGGCCGAGCCAGATGAGGCGTCTTCCCATACAGGCTCAGGTCGAAGCGACGGCGATTCGTCTCGACCCTTCCACCCCGATTTACCGGCCTCGAATGCAGACGGCCTCCAAGACGCGACGGTCGCGGCAAGGCCGCCCCTAGCGCCCCTTCCGCAGGCATCCTCCGACGAGACCGCGAAAAGCAGCGGAGCCGTGGCGGGCGGAGCCTGTTCCTTAGGAACTACGCAGGCCACCCCAGAATATCCAATCACGTCATG
This sequence comes from Deltaproteobacteria bacterium PRO3, assembly GCA_030263375.1. Lineage (NCBI taxonomy): Bacteria > Deltaproteobacteria > Deltaproteobacteria bacterium PRO3. The sequence continues at coordinate 24,833 of SZOV01000009.1, read as the reverse complement.
GCTGGTTTCCCCGCTCTTGTCCTGGCTCCTTATTTCCATCGGCATCCGTCGGCATAGGGCCAAGGCCGGTTAGCCTTTCGCACGTCAGATCCCATGGGCAATACCCGCCGCTATGAAATGGCTTGGTTTCCCGGCCCTCCTAAATGAAAATACCCGCGATGCAAGAGGACGCCCCAACCTCCTTCGAGAATTCTGTCAAGCTTAGGACCCGCCTTCGTCGACTGCGTTGCCTGCGGAACTTGGCGATCTTCGGCCTCTCCTTCCCGGTGCTCCTGACTCTCGCGATCGTCCTCGTCGGCAAGCTGACCGGCGGCGGCATGAAATTTATGGTCAGCGGGGCCCGGTGGACCCATTATTTCTGGTCGGGCCTCTTCTACCTGCTCGTGGCCGGCGGCGCGGCGGCGATCTTGGCCATGGTCTGGCCCTGTCCCCGCTGCGGCAATAATTTCTTCCGACGCATGGATTACAACCCGCGCTACCCACCTTCCCAGCTGGGATATACGGGGACCCGAATGAACATGAACGTCTTCGGTCGGACTTGCTTGAATTGCGGCCTGCGCTTGGACGGGACTGGTTTAGAAAATGCCGAGAATCACTTGCCCGAAAGGACGTCGTGAAAATCGGATAATCTATTCGGGCAAAGACCTCTTACCGGCAAGATGCTAGCGAAGCTGCATCACCGGCAAGGTCATATCCCCCTTGACGGCGGGAAGGACGACCTGCTCCTCGCACTTGATGCGGGTCTCGGTCGGGTGAGGCTCCCAGGAACATTTGATCTTCAAGTCGCGGGTCCCGCGGCTGATCCAGACTCCCTCTTGGGGAAAGAGGGCGTCGATCTTAAAATCCCAGGTGTTGTTGCCGTCGGGATAGGGGCTGAAGGGGACGCGGATGTTTTCCGTCTCGGCCAGCCATTTGCCGTCGGCGCCGCAAGTGGCGACGAGCGTCTTTTTGTAGGTTTCGCTGGAATACGAATAGAAAGGCCGCTGGGCCTCGACCGCCACCTTGGGGACGAGGTTGGCGTCCATCGGCGGCTGCACGGTCTCCGTGCCGCAGACCACGGCCTTGGTCGGCTCGGTCCGGATGTCGCGGCCGCCCACCGGCAAGGCCTGGGCCTCGCGGATCCATAAATTCGAAAATAGGCCGCCGCCGCTGGGTTGCGTTCGATACTCGCCGAAGCCGCAGACCTCGCGCTCTTCCTTCGGCGGCCACAGCGTATTGCAATCCCCGGTCGGATTCTCCGGACTGAAGTGCAGCTTCACCGAGATCTTGATGGCGCCGAAGAGATTGCCCACGGGCGTGTCGCCGGCACAAACCCCGCCGCTGCACTCGGTTCCCGAGCCGCTCGCGTGGCCGCTGCTCCCGCCGCCGCCGACGTCGCTGAAGGGATCGGAGGAACCGCCCCCCGCGGGGGGAAAGGCGCCGCCGCCTCCCGGATTGCGAGGGTCGAGGCCGGGCAAGCCGCCCCCGCCGGCCATCGCGCCGCCCGAGCCGATGCCACCGACCCCGTTTTGGGCGATGTCGTCCAAGGCCATGCCCTGGGGGCCGCCGCCGTCGGCCTGATTGGAAGAGCCGGACATGGCCCCGCAGCCGACCAAAAGGGCGACAAAGCCGCCGATGGCTAAATTGTTAAATAATTTCGATAAGTTATTTGGTAAAATCCACGTCAAGGAAGCCCCCCATTCGGCAATCCGATGCTCCGATAAGCTTATAGTAAAGCGCTGCTCGGAGGAACCCACAAGGTTTATCGGAGAATCGGCTCCTAGAGTTGCCCCCGCCGCCGGGGCCCCGGAATCACTCCGCTTCCAGGGCCGCCAGCTCTTGCAGGACGCTCTCGAGTTTGCGGTCCCTCAGGTAGCTCGCCCGCAGGGCCTCCGGTAATTTTTCCGCGTAGGCCAGGGCGGCCTGTTTCGCCGCGAGGAGCCGCTCCCGCGCCTCCGGGATCTCGCCCTTCGCCTTCGCGAGGAGGCCGCGGTTGTACTCCACCTCCCACAGCGATTCGCGATTGTCGTTCTTCAGGATATTGTCGCGGGCCTTTTCGAAAAACTCCTCGCTCTTCGGCAGGTCGGGCTGGGCGCGATCGCGGTAGACCTTCCCCAGGATGATGTAAAGCCAGCCCAAGAGCCGGTCGTCCGGCCACAGACGCCCCAGCTGCAGGGCGGCCTCGGCGTCGAGCTGCGCGGGGAGGAAACGCCCTTGGCTCCAGTGCAGGTAGGCGCGGTTGACGAGGAACTGCGCGCGGAAGCGCGGGTGCTTTTTCCCGTCCAGCAGGGCGATGGCTTGGTCCAGGTAGGAGACCCGCAGCTCCGGGCGCCCCTGCCTCCCGGCGATGAGCGAGAGATAATTCAGCGCGATGGCCTGTTGGTCCCGGTAACCGTGTTGGATGGCCCGCTTCATCCATTCGTAGCAGGCGGCCTCGGCCTCGGCCGACTTGCCGCCGTGATGCAGGAGGTTGATCCACTTCTGATACAGCGACTGCAGCAGGAAGGGGTGCGGCTCGCGCCGCGCGTAGTCCCAGGCCTCTTGGTAGCCGGCATAGGCGTCCTCGACCCGGCCCTGCTCTTGGAAGATCAGGGCCAAATTGGTCTGGGCCATGCCCGCACAGTACAGATCGCCCGCGGCGACGGCGTGCTGCACCGACAGGCGCAGGTTTTCCTCGGCCTCGGGCCAGCGACGCTCGACGCGAAAGAGCAGGCCGCGCAGGTTGCAGGCGCGCGCCAGGCCGCGCAGGTTCTGCGAGGTCGAGTAACGCCGCTCGCATTCGGCCAGGTCGGCCTTGGCCCGATCGAAGCGGTGTAGGAGGTTCTCGGCGCGGGCCCGCGTCTCGAAGAGCAGGCCTTGCGCGTCGGCGGCATCGAAGGACAGGTCTTGCAGCAGCTCCAAGGCCCGTTCGGCCTGGCCCTCCGCGACGTGGAGGCGCGCGCCGGCGAGCCGGACCGGCGGCGGGACCGCCGCTCCGCCCGAGGCCTGGAGCGCCTCCTCGAACCAGGCGATGCCGGCGGCGAACTTGCCCTGGTCGTAGAGCGCGTTCAGCGACTCCGCGAGGCCCGCCGGATCCGCGGCCCGGGCGGAGGCCCGATCGGATCCCGCGGCGCCGATGGAGTAGCAGAGCACCCCGTTCACCAGCTCCGCGCGCAGCCATCCTTCGCCGATCCAGCCCGCCAAGGCGTCCCGCAGGGCCCCGGTCTCGAAGCCGAGCATGCCCTCCAAGGCCGCCGCGGGCAGGCTGAGGCCCGAGCCGGCCAAGAACTCGCGAACCTCGGACTTTCGTTTCGCCTCGCGATGGGATTGGCGCTTCAGCAAGGCCTCGCCGTCCACCGGCAGGCTGCCCCGCCAATGCCAGCCGCCCTGCTCCCAGGCGATCGCCCCCTCCTCCCGCAGGGCCTGCAGGAGCTCGCCGAAACGCCTTGGGTAAAGATCTTTCGTGCTGCGCGCCAACTGCCCCGCGAGCTCCGCGGGGGCGCCTTGGATTTCCGCCTCGCAAAAGGTCCGAACCTTCGGTTCGTCGAGAGGCGGGACTCGCAAAAGATCCTCGCCGGGCAAAGCCGCTCCCGCATCGCGGCTCGTCCAAACTCGTGGAGCCCCGCCCCGCCCCGCCGCCATGTCGCCGGAAGACGTGTCTTCTAAATCCAACAGGATGGGCCGGTCGTCCGCCGCCTCCGCGGCGGCGGCGAATTCTTCCCAGGCCTTCCGATCCCAAAAGTACCAGGGGCGCCGCCCCTGCAGCTGGAGCTGCGCCTTCAACCGCTCGACCAGGCGCGTCTTCCCCGCGCCCTCCGGTCCGGAGAGACAGAGCGATCGTCCGGCAGCGAGGGCCGCGGACAGCGCCTCCAGGATCTCGGGGTAAAAGAGATGGTCGGATTCTTCCAGGATGCGGCCCGGCGCCTGCTGGCCGCGCAGGCTGAAGTTCTCGCCCAAGATCCGGTTGAGCTCTTCCAACACCTCGCGCACGCTGGCGAAGCGCTCTTCCGGCTTCCGCAGCACCATCCGGCGCAGCAGGTCCGCGAAGGCGTCGGGCAGGGCCGGATCCAGGCCCGTGACGCGCTCCGGGTCCTTATAGGTTTGCAGCGGAAGGATCTCGAAGGGATCTTGCGAGGCGAAGGGAAAGCGCCGCGCGAAGATTTGATGCAGCAGCATCCCGAGGGAATAGATATCGGCGGCGGGGGAAGGCTCGCGCTCTTGCAGGCATTCCGGCGCGGCGTAGGGCGGCGTCCCGGAAAATCCCCCGGCCTGCGCGAGGCCCCGCCGCTTCCATTGGGCGATGCCGAAGTCGATGAGCTTGACGGTCAGCTCGCCGGTGCGGTCCGGGGCCGTCACCAGGATGTTGGCGGGCTTGAGGTCCAGATGCAAGACGCCCCGCTGGTGCAGGAAGTCGAGGGCCCGCAAGACCTGGACCAAGAGCTGAAAGACGGTGTTGAGGTCGGCCTCCCCCGTCGCCTGCAGGAGGTCGCGGCCGTCGATCCACTCGGAGGTGAAGAACATTTCGCGATCCGTCGCGCCGAGGTCGTAGACGGCGGCGAGGTGGGGATGCCGCAGCAGGCTCAAGGTGGAAAATTCGTTCTTCAGGTCGGCGACGGCCGGGGCGCTTTCGGAAAGGCCCTCCACCAGCTTGAGGGCCATGGGCCGCTCGCCGGCAAGGCGGTCTTGCACCAGGTAAACCGCGCCGCCTCCTCCTTGGCCCAAGGGGCGCACCACCCGGTAACGCCCGGCGATTTCGAGCGGAGCTCCTTTCTTCTTGCGGCTGGGCTTCCGTGCCAAGAGTGATCCATTCCTCCGGATGAGTCCGATGAAGGCCCGACGATGTGGTGGGAAGGCGTGCTCAGCCCCCGGTTTCTTCGGCCTTTCGCTTGAGGTTCAACCTCGAATAAAGAATGTAGTCGATCTCTTCATCCGCGGCCATCTCCGCGCTGATTTCGCCGGCCTCGGCGCCGGTTTCTTTCGCAAAAACCTTGGCGCCCTTGCTGCCGGAAAAGACCTTGATGTCGTAGCCCAGTCTCTCCAAAGAGGCGGCAAGGTCCGCCCAGGCATTCCGCAGGGAGACGCTCAGGTTGTCGATGTTCAGGATCACGAATCCTCCGTCCTATGAAGACCATACATGAAAATCGCGCGGCTGGCTTTACCTATATCTTCCCTCGGAATCATGATAAAGTGTTTTATGTCCCCCCAATCGCAAGCCGCCAGGACCCTCTCGCTCATCATGGAGGCCCTCAAGGTCTCCAGCCATGCATCGAGTTCTTTGACCCAAATCGTCAAGGTAATCAGGGGCCATTTCAAGGTGGAGCTGTGCTCCCTTTACGAGCTCAACCAGGAACAGCTGAAGCTGGTCGCGACCGACGCCGTGGATTTCGGCGCCGTCGGCCATGTGCTCCCGGCGACCCACCTGAAGCTATTAGAGCTCGCGACCCGGAAAATGGAAACGGCCTTCCTGGAAGACCGCCACAGCTCCTGTATCGCCGTTCCCTTGGTCCATCGGGAAGAAATTTCGGGCTTGCTGGTGCTGCAAAGCGCCCGTCCCCAGCCCCTCAAGCCCGAGGAGGCGCGATTCCTCGAATTCATCGCGCTGCAGCTCGCCGGCACCCTGCCGGCCATTGCGGCCCTCGAACGCGCCAAACGTCAAGTGCGGGGCAAGCCGGGCCAGGTGGTATTCGAAGGAATAGCCGCCTCCCCCGGCTTCGGCATCGGCCCCGCGCTGCTCCTCCGTGGCGGGGGCCTTGCGACGCCCGTCGCGCAAGGATCCTACGACGTCGCGCACGAATGGGAACTCCTGCAAAGCGCCCTCGAGCAGGCGTCGCAGGACCTGCTCGGCCTCGAGCGGAGGGTGGAAAAGGAGTCCTCGAAACGCGAATCCGATATCTTCGGCAGCCACCGGATGATGCTTTCCGACCCCGACTTCCTGCTCCGGATGGAAACCGAGGTGAAAAACGGAAAAAGCCCGCTCCAGAGCGCCGGTGACGTCTTTTCGGAGTTTATCAGCGCGATCCGGTCGAACCCCAGTCCCGGTTTCGAGGAAAAAGCCGTCGACCTCGAGGAGCTGCGGGAACGAACCCTGGGGAATCTTTTAAAAATCGGCGTTCAGGGCCTGAGGGAAGATTGGTCGGGCATCCTGGTGGCAAAATCCCTCGGCCCCTCCGACACCTCGCGGCTGGATCCGCAAAAAATTCTGGGCATCGTCACGACGACGGGCGGCCCCACCTCCCACGCCGCCATCCTGGCGCGTTCGCTGGGCGTGCCCGCCGTGATGGGGGTTCCGGGCATCGCGGAGAGCGCGACTCCGGGAGACCTGCTGATAGTGGACGGCGACAAGGGGCGGGTGATCCTCAACCCGGACCCCGCTACGCTCGACGAATACGAGGCGCTGGAAGAAAGGCGCATCGAATCGATGGTCGAGTTCGACGCCGTCGCTTTCCAGCCGGCCGCCACCCGCGACGGGCGAAGGATAGGCCTCGAGGCCAATCTCGGCTTCGCGGCCGACCTAAAAACCCTCCGCAATCTCGGCGCGGAGGGCGTCGGCCTGTTCCGGACCGAGTTCCTCTTCCTGAAGCGGTCGACCCTCCCGGACGAGGAGGAGCAATTCAATCTCTACCGGCGAATGGTGGAAGACGCCGACGGCTTGCCCATCACCTTCCGTATCCTGGACGCCGGGGGAGACAAGCCGATCGCGGCGCTCCACGCCATCCAGGAAGAGAACCCCTTCCTGGGCAATCGATCGATCCGCCTCCTGCTGTCCAGGCCGGACATCTTGGGAGCCCAGCTCCGAGCCCTGCTTCGGGCCTCGCATTTCGGGCCTATGCGCCTGCTCATCCCGATGGTCTCGGGAATGGAGGAAATCCGCGAGGTCCAGAAAATGCTGGGGGCGATCCAACAAGATCTTTCCGAGCAGGGCATTCCCTTCGACCCGAGGATCGAGCTGGGCGTCATGATCGAGATTCCCAGCGCCGTCCATCTCTCCCCCCTGCTGGCCCGGCACGCCGACTTCCTGAGCATCGGAACCAACGATTTGATCCAGTTCACCTTGGCGGTGGACCGGAATAACGAACATGTCGCCTCGTACTTCGAGATCTTGCACCCCGGCGTCCTCGCCGGCATCGCGCGGGTGGCGGAGGCGGGAGCGACGGCGCAGAAACCCGTTGCGGTCTGCGGAGAGGCGGCCAGCGACCCCGCCATCATCCCTCTATTGGTCGGATTGGGAATCACCCACCTCTCGATGACGCCGGCCTTCATTCCGGCGGCCAAGCGGGTCATTCGGGCACTGAGTCACCGGAAGGCCGAGGAAATGGCCAAGCAAGCCTTGCTCGCAACGACGATTCAGGAGGTTAAGGCCGTTTTGGAAGAGTTCCACAATAGTAAGTAAGACGGCTTGAGCGAGGAGGGTCAGGGCTTACGCTTTCTCGACCCGCGGGACTTGGGAGCGGGGACGAAGTCCGCGCCGTTCTCTCCCCCAAAATCGCGCTTGGACAAAAGGGCGTCCAACTTGCGAATCTGCTCCACGGCGCGCCGGACCTCCATCGGCGCCTCGGAATGGTCCTGCACCCACAGCACCACCCGCTCTCCCAGCTTCATTAATAGCTTCTTGCGCTCTTTCCGGAGGAAGGCGCGGGTCGCGGCGGTTTTGCCCAAGTTGCCGAAATGGCTCAGGCTGTGGGCCCAACTGGAAGCGCGCTGGAGGATTTTCCTAATCATCATGCCGACTTGACACCCATTCTCGGGACATATTAGGCTGAAAGCGTGTTTCGAAATCTACTAAAATCCAAAATCCACCGGGCCACGGTCACCGACGCCGACCTGCACTACGAAGGCAGCGTCTCGGTCGACCTCGATCTTCTCGAGGCCGCCGACATCCTTCCCCACGAGCACGTTCATATCTGGGACGTCACCAACGGCAACCGCTTCGAGACCTATGCCCTCGCCGCCCCCCGCGGCTCGGCCACCGTCTGCATCAACGGCGCCGCCGCCCATCTTGCCAAGAAGGGCGACATCGTCATTATTACCAGCTTTGTCAGCCTCCCGGAAGAGAAGCTCGCCGGCCACCAGCCCAAGGTGGTCCTGGTCGACGCCCACAATCAAATCGTGCCGGAGAAGTCGCAGGGGCTGAAGTACTTCAAAAAGTAACAACCGCGAACCCTTCGTTCGCCCCTACGAAGACGGCAAATGCCGCTCCACCTTCTTGTAGAAGATCTCCTTGTCGTAATTCTGCGGCCCGACGAACTTGTCGACGATCTTCCCGCTGGGGTCGATCAGGTAGGTCTCGGGGATGCGGTAGACCTGGTAGAGGTCGCTGGTGGCTTGCTGCGCGTCCAGGAGGACGGGGAAGCTCACCGGGATGCGTTTGGTAAAGGCCTCGATCGCGGGCCAGCCCTCTTCGTCCAGACTGACGCCGACCACCACGAAGCCCTTGTCCTTGTAGCGCTGATAGAGGGCCTCCAGCGAGGGCATCTCCTCCTGACAGGGCCCGCACCAGGTGGCCCAGAAGTTGAGCAGGACGACCTTGCCGCGCAGCGAGGCGAGCGGGATATCCCGCTGTTGGGCGTCCTTCAGGGTAAATTCGGGCGCGAAGGCGCCCAGCTTGGGGCCGCTGGTGAAGTCCCGCCGAAAGAGCAGGTAGATCCCCGAGGCGGCGATCGCGAAAAGCAGGATAAAGATGACGGCGCGTTGGTTCATAGCGAAAATGAAAACGCCCCGCGCGGGCGGGGCGTTTTAAAGCTTGAATACCGAGCCCTATTTTTCTTTCTTCTTGGGCTTCTCTTGCTTCTCGGCCTTCTTGGCGGGCTTCTTTTCGGCCTTGGGCTTCTTCTCTTCTTTTTTGGCTTCTTTCTCGGCCTTCGGTTCCGCCTTTTTTTCTTTCTTGGGGGCCTTCGCCTTCTTTTCGGCCTTCGGGGCCTCTTCGGCGCCCTGGCCGGCCTCGGCCTTCGCCTTCTTCGGCTTGGCCTGATAGCCCAGGTACTCGATGATCGCCATCGGCGCCCCGTCGCCCAGGCGGTTGCCCAGCTTGAGGATGCGGGTGTAGCCGCCCTTGCGCTCTTGGAAGCGAGGGCCCAGCTCGGCGAAGAGCTTCTTCACCGCGTCGTTGGTGCGGACGAAGGCGGCGGCCTGACGACGGGCGTGCAGGGTGCCGGTCTTCGCGAGGGTGACCATTTTTTCGGCGAAGCGGCGCAGCTCTTTGGCCTTGACCACCGTCGTGGTGATCCGCTCTTCGATGATGAGCGAGGTGACCATGTTGCGGAACATAGCCATACGGTGCGAGGTGGTGCGGCCGAAGCGCTTTTTACGGACTTGATGACGCATAACGAACCTTTACTTTAGATGTCTTCCGGGGGAGGCGGAGGCTCTTCGGAGCCGCCGGTCGGCATGACCCAGCCCTCGACCTTCATCCCGAGGCCCAAGCCCATCTCGGAGAGGATCTCCTTGATCTCGTTCAAGGACTTGCGGCCGAAATTCTTGGTCTTGAGCATCTCGCTCTCGCTCTTCTGCACCAGCTCGCCGATGTACTTGATGTTGGCGTTCTGCAGGCAGTTGGCAGAACGCACCGACAGCTCGAGCTCGTCGACCCGCTTGCTCAAGTTTTCGTTGAAGCTGGGGCGATCCTCGGAGACCTCGATGACTTCGGGCTCGACCTCTTCCTCGAAGTTGATGAAGATGGACAGCTGGTCCTTGAGGATCTTGGAGGCATAGGCCACCGCGTCCTCGGGGAGCACGCTGCCGTCGGTCCAGACCTCAAGGGTCAGTCGGTCGTAGTCGGTGCTGCGGCCGACGCGGGCGTTGGTGACGTTGTAGTTGACCTTGAGGATGGGGCCGAACAGGGCGTCGATCGCGATGGTGCCGACGGGGTCGCCCTCGGTCTTATTGAACTCGGCGGCGACGTAGCCCTTGCCCATCTTCACCTTCATCTCGACGTTGAGCTTGGCGTCGGGGGAAAGCGTGGCGATGTGCAGGTTGGGGTTGAGGACCTCGACGTTCTGCGTGGTGACGATGTCGCCGGCCTTGACTTCTTTGTCGCCCTTCGTCTCGATGCGGATGACGTCCTCGTCGACGGTGTGGAGCTTCAGCTTCAGCTCTTTGATGTTGAGGATGATGTCGGTAACGTCCTCTTTCACGCCGGGGACGGTCGAGAACTCGTGCAACACCCCGTCGATCTTGATCGAGGTGACCGCGGCGCCCTGGATGGAGGAAAGCAGGATGCGGCGCAGGGCGTTGCCGATGGTGAGGCCGAAGCCGCGCTCGAGCGGCTTGGCGATGAACTTGCCGTAGGTCGAGGTGTGGCTTTCCTTCTCGACCTCGAGAATTTTGGGTTTAATCAGACTGCGCCAATTTTTCGCGACGATCGCATTAGCCATGTCGATCCATCCTCCGATTTTCTATTTCTTTATTTCGAATACAATTCGACGATCAGCTGCTCGGTGATCGGCAAGGTCAGCTCGGCGCGGACCGGCGTCGATTTGACCGTGGCCTTGAAGGCGCCCTTGTCGAGCTCGACCCACGAGGGCAGACCGCGGCGGTCGACAGCCTCGAGGGCCTTGACGATGCGCTCGACCTTGCGGCTCTTCTCGCGCAGCTCGACGACATCGCCCGCCCGGAGCACGGTGGAAGGCGTGTTGACCTTGCGGCCGTTCACCTTGAAATGCCCGTGCAGCACCAGCTGGCGCGCCTCGTTGCGGCTGTTCGCGAAGCCCGCGCGGTAGACGAAGGTGTCGATGCGGGACTCGAGGCGGTTGAGCAGGTTTTCGCCGGTGACGCCCTTGCGGCGCTCGGCCTCGCCGAAGGTGAGGCGGAACTGCTTCTCGAGCAGGCCGTAGATGCGCTTGACCTTCTGCTTCTCGCGAAGCTGGGTGCCGTACTCGGAAAACTTGGTGCGGGCCTGGCCGTGCTGGCCGGGGGCGTAGGCGCGGCGCTCGATGGCGCACTTGTCGGTGTAGCAGCGGTCGCCCTTCAAAAAGAGCTTTACGCCTTCTCTCCGGCACAACCTGCAAACAGATTCGTTATATCTAGCCATTCAAAACCTCTATCAATTCTAAAGTGTCCCAAAAAAATACTTAGACACTTAGGCACTTGGACACTTAGGCACTTAAAACTATACCCTTCGCTTCTTCGGCGGACGGCAGCCGTTGTGCGGGATCGGCGTCACGTCGCGAATGTAGGTGACCCGCACTCCGGTGTTGGCGATGGCGCGCAGCGCGGACTCGCGGCCGCCTCCCGGGCCCTTGACCAGAACCGAGACGGTGCGCAAGCCGTGTTCCATCGCCTTGCGGACGGCGTCTTCGGCGGCGATCTGCGCGGCGAAGGGCGTGCTTTTGCGGGAGCCCTTGAAGCCCTTGGCGCCCGAGGTGCTCCAGGCGATGACGTTGCCGGAGGGATCGGTCACGGTGATGATCGTGTTGTTGAAGGTCGCGTTGATATGGACGACGCCGATGGCGACGTTCTTTTTGACCTTCTTCTTCTTTTTGACTTTCTTCCCAGGTTTCGCCGCCGCTTCGGGGGCTGCGGACGCCGGGGCCTGCTCTTTCGCCATGATTTAAGCCTTTATGAGAGATTAACCTTTCGAGGGCGCCTGCTTCTTGCCCGCCACGGTCTTGCGCGGGCCCTTGCGGGTGCGCGAGTTGGTTTTGGTGCGCTGCCCGCGGACCGGCAGGCCCTTGCGGTGCCGAAAACCGCGGTAGGTGCCCTGGTCGACCAGGCGCTTGATGTTCATCGAGATCTCGCGGCGCAGATCGCCTTCGACCTTGAAATTGGAATCGATGTAGGCGCGGATCTGGGCGACCTCGGCGTCGCTCAGCTTTTCGGCGCGCAGGTTGGGGTCGATGTTGGTCGCCTTCAGGATCTCTTTGGCACGGGTCTGGCCGATGCCGAAGACATATTGCAGGGCGATTTCGATGCGCTTTTTGCTGGGGAGATCGACTCCCGCGAGACGTGCCATAAATCTAAATCCTCAACCTTGTTTCTGCTTGTGCCGGGGGTTTTCGCAGATGACGCGGACCACACCCTCGCGACGGATGATCTTGCATTTGGGACAAATCTTTTTCACCGAGGAACGGACTTTCATAGGATTCTCTTTGTCGTTTCTTCTACTTCGCGCGGTACGTGATGCGACCGCGGCTCAAGTCGTAGGGAGAAAGTTCAAGCTTCACTTTATCGCCGGGCAGAATCTTAATAAAATGCATCCGCATTTTGCCAGAAATATGAGCGAGCACTTTGTGTCCGTTCTCGAGTTCGACCCGAAACATGGCGTTGGGAAGGGGCTCTAAAACCGTCCCTTCGACCTCGATAGACTCTTCTTTGGACATAAACCTCGCGATATAAGTGGGCGTAAGCCTTTAAAAAAAAGGTTTCGCCCTATACACATTTATTTTAAACGCGTCAAGATCTCAGGGCCCTTTTCTGTGATGGCGATGGTGTCTTCAAAATGTGCCGAAAAACTGCCGTCTTTGGTCACCACCGTCCAACCATCCCCTAAAATATAGGTCTCCTGCCCCCCCAGATTAACCATGGGCTCGATGGCCAGGACCATCCCCTCCTTCAGCCGCATCCCGGTCCCCGGGGTCCCGTAATTGGGGACCTGGGGGTCCTCGTGGAGGGCCCGGCCGATCCCATGGCCGACGTACTCCTTGACCACGCTGAAACCCTGCCCCTCCGCATGGGCCTGAACGGCCGCCCCGATATCGTACAGACGCTTATGGGGGTGCATCTGCTCGATACCCCGGTCGAGGGACTCCCGGGTGACGTCCATCAGGCGCTGCACCTCGGGGTCCACCTTGCCGCAGGGGACGGTTCGGGCGCTATCCCCATAAAATCCCTCGTAAATCGCCCCGCAATCGATCCCCAGGATATCCCCCTCCTTCAGGACCCGCTTCTTCGAGGGGATCCCGTGGACCACCTCCTCGTTGATCGAGAGGCAGAGGGTGTGCCGGAAGCCCAAATAGCCCTTGAAGGCCGGCCTCAAGCCCTGGGAGACGATGAACTCCTCGGCGATCCGGTCGAGGTCGAGGGTCGTGACCCCCGGCTTGACCTGCTCAGCGGTGCGCAGGATGCACTCGGCCACCACTTGGCCGGCGCGCCGGATCTTCTCGATCTCATCCTTGGACTTCAGGGTAATCACGCTACCACCTTCGACATGCCGCAAATTCTACCCAGTGGCCCCCGCAATGGAAAGGCCGTCCACGATGGAGGACAAACGCGCAAAGACCTCTTCGGTCGAGCCGATCCCGGAGGCGCCCCTCAGGAGACCGGCCTTCTCGTAATAGGCCACCAGGGGGGCCGTCTGCTCGAGATAAACTTTCAAACGGCGCCGGATGGTGGCCTCTTGGTCGTCCTCCCGCTGGATCAGGCTACCGCCGCAACGGTCGCAGACCCCCGCTTGCCGCGGCGGAGAGAAACGCAGGTGAAAACCGGTGCCGCAGTTCGAACAGGTCCAGCGGCCGGTGAGGCGCTCGACCAACTCGGCCTCGGGGACCTCGAGGTTCACCACGGCGTCGAGGCGGCGATTCAAATCCTTCAGCAAATCCCCCAAGGCCTCGGCCTGGGCGACCGTACGCGGAAAGCCGTCGAGGATGAAACCTCGCGCGGTGTCGGGCGCCGCTAGCCGCTCGCGGATCAGGCCGATCACCACCTCGTCGGGGACCAGCTTGCCGGCGTTCATGAAGGTCTCGGCCTTCAGCCCCAGCGGCGTCTTGGCCTGCTTGGCGGCGCGCAGCATGTCGCCCGTCGAGATCTGCGGGATATTCCACTTCTCCTGGAGCAATTTCGATTGGGTGCCCTTGCCGGCCCCCGGCGCGCCTAGGAGAATGAGGTTCATCGTCTATCGCCTTCTTCCCTTGAACTTGCCCGCCTTGGCGCCGAGGAAGCCCTCGTAGTTGCGGGTGAGCAGGTGCGATTCCATCTGGGCGACGGTGTCCATCGCGACGCCGACGACGATCAAGAGCGAGGTGCCGCCGAAGGTCACGGCGAGGGACTGCGGAATGCCGAAGCGGGTGATCAGGATCTCGGGCAGCACGCAGATGGCCGCCACGTAGATCGCGCCACCCAGGGTGATGCGCGAGAGCACGCGGTCGATGTAGTCGGCGGTCGGCTTGCCCGGCCGAATGCCGGGAATGAAGCCGCCGAACTTCTTGATGTTGTCGGCGACGTCGACTGGGTTGAAGGTCACCGCGGTATAGAAATAACAGAAGAAGATGATCAGCGAGACGTAGAGGGCGGTGTGCAGCCAGCCCGTGGACAGGCTGCTGGCCAATGCCTGGATCTTGGGATTCTGCACGAACTGGGCGATGGTCGCCGGGAACAGGATCAGCGAGGAGGCGAAGATCGGCGGGATGACGCCCGAGGTGTTAATCTTGAGCGGCAGGTGGCTGGACTGCCCGGCGTACATCTTTCGGCCCACCACCCGCTTCGCGTAGTTGATCGGGATGCGGCGCTGCCCGCGCTCACAGAAGATGATGATGCCGATGACGGCCGCGATGAAGGCCAGGAGCAGCAGGAAGCCCAGCAGGCTGCCGAACTGTTCTTTGACGTTCCAGGCGTCGCGCATCGCTCCGGGGATGCGCGTGACGATGCCCGCGAAGATGATCAGCGAGATGCCGTTGCCGATGCCGCGCTCGGTGATCTGCTCGCCCAGCCACATGATGAAGGCGGTGCCCGAGGCCAGGGTCGTGACGGTCAGGATGTAGAAGGAAAGCCCGCCCGCGCCCGGCAACAGGACGCCCTGCTGTTCGAGGCCGTAGCTGATGCCCAGGCCCTGGATGATCGCTAGGACGATGGTGCCGTAGCGGGTCCATTGGGTGATCTTCTTGCGGCCGGACTCGCCCTCTTTCTGCAGCTTCTCGAGGGCGGGGATGACAACCGCCAGGAGCTGGAAGATGATCGAGGCGCTGATATAGGGCATGATGCCCAGCGCGAAGACCGAGAAGTTCTCGAGCGCGCCGCCCGAAAACAGGTTGAAGATGCCGAAGACGGTGCCCTGGTTGACCAGCTTGGCGATCGCGTCGGGGTTGACGCCCGGGGTCGGGACGTAGACGCCGATGCGGTAGACGCCCAGCATCAGGATGGTGAAAAGGATGCGCTTGCGCAACTCCGGCAGTTTGGTGATGTTTCCGATACTGGACATGTATTTTTAAGAGACAATGGAGGTTAAGACGCGGCCTGCGCGAGCTTCGCGGTGCCGCCTGACTTTTCAATCTTCTGCTTGGCCGTCTCGGAGAACTTTTCGGCCACGACGGTCAGGGCCACCTTCAGCTCGCCGTCCCCCAGGACCTTGAGGCCGTCCCGCAGCTTGCGGATCCGGCGGTTGGCCTTGAGATAGGCGGCGTCCACGACGGTGCCGGCCGGGATTCCCTCGAGGTCGGCCAAGTTCACCACCGTGTATTCCTTGCGGAAGATGTTGGTGAAGCCGCGCTTCGGAACGCGACGGACCAGGGGCATCTGACCGCCCTCGAAAGTCGGACCTTTGTGGTAACCGCCGGCCCGGGCCCTCTGCCCTTTGTGTCCCTTGGTGGAGGTACCGCCGTGGCCGGAGGCGTCGCCTCGGCCAAGGCGTTTCTTGTTCTTGACGGCCCCGCGGGGCGGCTTCATCTCGCTTAAGAATTTTCCCATAACCTATCCTTTGGATTTTTTCGCCGGGGCCTTTTTGGCGGCCTTCGCGGGCTTGGCGGCCTCGGCCTTGGCGGCGCTTGACTTCGCCGTCTTGGATTTCTTCGGAGCCTCGCCCTGGGCCGCGGCGGCGAGACGCGCGGCCTTGCGGGCCTGGGTCCTGGAGACCTTGACTTGGGCGGCGTCGGGCTTGGGCCCGAGCTTGTAGGTGACAACCGCCGCGGCCTGGACCGGCTTGCCGGCGACCGGCTCGAAACGGACCAGATCGAAAACCTTGCGGATCATGCCGCGCACCGCGGGGGTGTCCTCGAGGATGCGCTGCTGGTGGCGGCGCCGCAGGCCGAGCCCTCGCAGGGTATCTTTTTGCCGCTGGTCGCGGGCGATCGCGCTGTGGATCATCTCGACTTTGAGGAAACCTGCCATGACGTCAACCCGCCCTTCTCGTCGCCTGGACCTGCTCGACCGACCGCAGCATGGTGAGGCCGTTGAGGGTGGCCTTGACCACGTTGTGCGGATTGTTCGTGCCGATGCACTTGGTCAGGATGTTGTGAATGCCCGCGGACTCGACCACCGCGCGGACCGCGCCGCCGGCGATGACGCCGGTACCGTCGCCGGCCGGCTTGAGCAGCACGTGCGCCGCGCCGTAGTTGCCGACGATCTCGTGGGGAATCGTCCCCTTGATGACCGGCACCGAGACCATGGTCTTCCGGGCCTGGTCGGTGGCCTTGCGGATCGCCTCGGGGACCTCGTTGGCCTTGCCCAGGCCGATGCCGACCTTGGTCTTGCCGTCGCCGACGACCACCAGGGCGCTGAAGCTGAAGCGCCGTCCGCCCTTCACGACCTTGGCGACGCGGTTGATGCTGACCAGGCGTTCGGTGAGTTCGCTGTCGTTCGATTCTAATCGTCTTGCCATAAGCTTTTTTCTTTCTCTTTAAAATTGCAGTCCGGCTTCGCGGGCGGCGTCGGCGAAGGCCTTCACGCAGCCGTGATAGATGTATCCGTTGCGGTCGAAGACAACCTTCTCTACTTGCGCCGACTTGGCCTTCTCGGCGATGCGCTTGCCCAAGTCGGTCGCACTGACCTTGTTGCGGCGCCCCTCGGGCTGGCCCTTTTCGTTGGTCGAAGCCGAGACCAGGGTGCGGCCGGTGCTGTCGTCGATCACCTGGGCATAGATGTGCTTCAGGCTGCGGTAGATCGTCAGGCGCGGGCGCTCCTGGGTGCCGGTGATTTTTTTGCGGATCCTGAGTTTGCGGCGGATGCGGCCGCTGATTTTGCTGCTGGCGCTCATGATTATTTACCTCCCGCGGCGGTCTTGCCCGCCTTGCGGCGCACGACTTCGTCGGAATAACGGATACCCTTGCCCTTGTAGGGCTCGGGGGGACGCAGCTCGCGGATGTTGGCGGCGACCTGCCCGACCAATTCGCGATCCTGCCCCTTCACGACCAAGTGGGTCTGTTTGTCGACAGTGATCTTGATCCCGGTAGGGATCGGGAAAACGACCGGATGCGAGAAGCCCAGGGTCAGATTGAGATCGTTGCCCTTCACCTCGGCGCGGTAACCGACGCCTTGGATATCGAGCTCGCGGGTGAAACCCTCGGTGACGCCGTGGACCATGTTGGCCACCAGCGCGCGGGTGAGTCCGTGGAGCGAACGCGTCTGCGGCTGGTCGTCGCCGCGCTGCACCTCGAGGCTCTTGTCCTTTTGGACCACCTTGATGATCGGATGGATCTTGCGGCTCAGCTTGCCGAGCGGGCCTTCCACTTCGATGGCCTCGCCCGCCAGCTTCACCTTCACCTTGTCCGGGATCGGAATGATTTTTCGTCCAGTTCTCGACATAGTTTTTTACCAAACGCTTAAGAGGAGTTCTCCGCCGACTTTCAACTCACGGGCCTTCTTGTCGGTCAAGATGCCCTTGGGGGTGGAAAGGATGGCGACGCCCAAACCGTTGAGCACGGGTTGAATCTTTTCGTATCCGACGTAGACGCGACGACCGGGCTTGCTCATGCGGCGCAGTCCCATGATGCAGGACTGGTTCTTGCCGCGGTATTTGAGGTTCACGAGGATCTTCCCCTGGTTCTTGTGCTCGACCACATGGAAGTCCTTGATGAAGCCCTCGTCCTTGAGCAGTTGCGCCACGGCGACCTTCATCTTGGAGGCGGGAATTTCCACCACCTCGTGACGGGCGCGGGCCGCGTTGCGGATTCGGGTTAGCATGTCTGCAATGGGATCTGTCATCTGCCTGTCTCCAAATTTCTTACCAGCTGGCCTTGGTCACGCCGGGAATTTCGCCCTGTCGGGCCAGTTTGCGAAAGCAAAGGCGGCACATCTTGAACTTGCGAAGAAACGCCCGGGGACGCCCGCACAACGGGCACCGGTTGTAAGCCCTCACCTTGAATTTCGGCTTGCGAGCCGCTTTGACCATTAACGATGTTTTAGCCATTGTCTCTTCCTGTAGGGGCGAACCTTGTGTTCGCCCTCCGTGCTAGGGGGCGAACACAAGGTTCGCCCCTACCATTAATTTCTGAACGGCATCCCCAGGTGTTTCAGGAGCGCCTTGCCTTCCTCGTCGTTGACCGCCGTGGTCACGATGGTGATGTTCATCCCGCGGATCTTGTCGATCCGATCGTAGTTGATCTCCGGAAAAATGATCTGCTCGGTGATGCCCAGGGTGTAGTTGCCCCGCCCGTCGAAGGCCCGGCCGCTGATGCCCTTGAAGTCGCGGACGCGCGGCAGGGCGATGTTGCAAAGCCGGTTGAGGAACTCGTACATGCGGTCCTTGCGCAGGGTGACCATCACGCCCAGCTTCTGCCCTTCGCGCAGCTTGAACGACGCGATGGACTTCTTGGCCTTGGTGATCACCGGCTTTTGACCGGTGATCGACTTGATCTCTTCGGCCGCCACGTCGAGCACCTTGCTGTTCTGCAGCGCCTCGGCGAGCGACATGTTGACGACGATCTTCTCGAGGCGCGGAACCTGCATGACGTTCTGGTAGTTGAACTCCTTCATCAGGGCCGGAACGACCTCTTTTTTGTATTTTTCTTCGTATTTCGACGTAGCCACGGGATTACCTGCTTTTTATGCTTCGGCCTGCATGTCCCCTCGGGGACCTTGCAGCCCTACTTTTTCGCTTCGATGACTTCCTTGCTCTTCTTGCTGACGCGGACCTTTTTGCCGTCCGCCACCTTGAAACCGACGCGGGTCGGCTCGGCCTTCTTCGGGTCGAGCAACATCACGTTGGAGACGTGGATGCTGAGCTCTTTCTCGAGGATGCCCCCCTGGCGGTTTTTGGCCGAAGGCTTGGTGTGGCGCTTCACCACATTGACCTTCTCGACGACCACCCTTCCCTCTTTGGGAAGGACGCGGAGCACGCGGCCGATCTTGCCCTTGTCGCGCCCGGTGATGACCATGACCTGGTCGTTTTTTCGAATGTGACCTTGCTTCGGCATCTTAGAGGACCTCCGGGGCCAGCGAGATGATCTTCATGAACTTCTTGGCGCGCAGCTCGCGGGCGACGGGCCCGAAGATGCGGGTGCCGATCGGCTCGCCGGCGTCGTTGATGAGGACGATCGAGTTTTGGTCGAAGCGGATGTAGGACCCGTCGACGCGGCTGATCTCCTTGCGGGTGCGGACGATCACGCCCTTCTTGACGTCGCCCTTCTTCACCTTCGAGTCGGGCAGCGCCTCTTTCACCGAGACGACGATGACGTCTCCGATGGTGGCGTACTTGCGGCGCGTGCCGCCGAGCACCTTGATGCACATCAGTTTCTTGGCGCCGGAATTGTCGGCTGAATCGAGAATGCTTTGCTGCTGAATCATGGCTTACTCCAGGCCTTCCGCCTTTTTGAGGATCGCTTGCACCGCCCAACGCTTGGTCTTGGAGAGCGGCCGGGTCTCGATGATTTGGACCTGATCGCCCACCTTGCACAGCCCCTTCTCGTCGTGGGCCTTGAAGGTGGAACGGCGCTTGTAATACTTCTTCACCGTCGGGTGCATCACGAGGCGGTCGACCGAAACGGTGACGGTCTTCTGCATCTTGTTGCTGACGACGGTGCCGACTTTGGTTTTTCTTTTGTGGGTCTGTTCGGACATAAATTAGGCCTTCGCTCCCTTCTCGGCGGCGCGCTTTTGGCGGGCCACGGTCAGCACCCGCGCGATGTCGCGCTTCACCTCGGTCACCCGGTGGTTTTTCTCGAGCTGACCGGTGGCGTTCTGCATCTTGAGCTTGAAGAGCTCTTCCCGCAGGTCCTTTTCGAGGACCGCCAGTTCCTTCAAATTCTTCTCGCGGATCTCACTTGGCGTCACGGTATCCCTCCCGGGTCACGATTTTGGTGCGGACGGGCAGCTTGTGCTTGGCCAGGGTCAGGGCCTCGATCGCGATGCCCTTCTCGACGCCTTCCATCTCGTAGATGATGCGTCCCGGCTTGATCACCGCCACCCATTCCTCGGGGTTGCCCTTGCCTTTTCCCATGCGGGTTTCGAGGGGCTTCTTGGTGATCGGCTTGTCCGGGAAGACCCGGATCCACAGCTTGCCGCCGCGCTTGATGCAGCGGTTGATCGCGATGCGGCCGGCCTCGATCTGGCGCGAGGTCAGTCGCCCGCAGTCGACGGCCTGGATCGCGAAGTCGCCGAAATTGAGGTTGCAGCCGCGATAGGCCTTGCCGCGCATCCGGCCCTTTTGTTGTTTTCGGTACTTAACCTTTTTGGGAATCAGCATGATTCAAATCCCTTTATAAGCTCTATTCTTCCGCCGCGGCCGGAGCCGGCGTGGTGGAGGCCTGGAACGGAACGGCCTTGGTCTCGACCGGTCCCAGGATCTCGCCCTTGAAGATCCACACTTTGACGCCGATCAGGCCGTAAGTCGTGTTGGCCTCGGCGGTCGCGTAATCGATGTCGGCGCGCAGCGTCTGCAGGGGAACGCGGCCCTCGCGGTACCACTCGGTGCGGGCGATCTCGGCGCCGCCCAGGCGGCCGGCGACCATGACCTTGATGCCCTTGGCGCCGAACTTCTGCGCGGACTGCACCGCCTTCTTCATCGCGCGGCGGAAGGCGACGCGGCGCTCGAGCTGCATGGCGATGTTTTCGGCGACCAGCTGGGCGTCGATCTCGGCCTTGCGGACCTCTTGGATGTCGAGGAAGACCTCGCAGTTGCTCTTCTTGGCCAGCTCGGCGCGGAGCTGGTCGATGCCGGCGCCCTTTTTGCCGATGACCAGGCCGGGGCGCGCGGTATGAATGATGACCTTCACCTTGCGGGCGGCGCGCTCGATCTCGATCTTGGAGACGCCGGTCGAATAAAGCTTCTTCTTCACCTCGCGGCGGAACTTGATGTCCTCGTGCAGGAACTCGGCGTAGTTGCGCTTGGCGTACCACTTGGACAGCCACGGCTTGGTGATCCCGACGCGAAATCCGATTGGATGAACCTTCTGACCCATAGTGCTTCCTATTCCTGCCTATTTCTCTTCCAGGATTAAAGTGATGTGACTGGTCTTCTTTTCGATCTTGTAGGCGGAGCCGCGCGCGCGGGCCTGCCAGCGCTTGATCGTGGGACCCTGATCGACCATCACCGTCTTGACGATGAGGTTGTCCGGATCCATGCCGCCCTTCTGCTCGGCGTTGGCCAGGGCGGAGCGGAGCAGTTTTTTGAAATCCTTGGCGACGTAGCGGTTGGTGAAGGACAGCAGGTCGAGGGCCGCTTGGACCTTCTTGCCGCGGATCAAGTCGGCCACCAGCCGCGCCTTGCGCGGGGTCACCCTAAGATAGCTGATGCAGGCTTTGGCGGACATGGCTACTTGGCCTCCTTGGTCTTCCGGTCGCCCGAGTGCATGTGGAAGGTGCGGGTCGCGGCGAACTCGCCCAGCTTATGGCCGACCATGTTCTCGGTGACGAAGACGGGGATGAACTTGCGGCCGTTGTGCACCGCGAAGGTCAGGCCCACGAAGTCGGGCGTGATCATCGAGCGGCGCGACCAGGTCTTGATCACTTTCTTGCTGCTTTGGTCCTGCTGGGCGTCCACCTTCTTTTGCAGGGAGGGGTCGACCCAGGGGCCTTTTTTTAAGGAACGAGGCATAATGAATCCTAACGTGCGGTTGTTACGGTCTCCGCAGGGGCCGTTCGCGAACGGCCCCTACATTACAGTTTGCTTCTGCGATCCTTCACGATCATGTTTTGCGTCCGCTTGTTCTGACGCGTCTTATAACCCTTGGCCGGGGTGCCCCAGGGGCTGCTGGGATGGTTGCCGCCCTTGCTGCAACCCTCGCCGCCGCCGTGCGGGTGGTCGACCGGGTTCATGACCATGCCGCGGACCGTCGGACGGATGCCGCGCCAGCGGGTGCGGCCGGCCTTGCCCCAGGTGGTGTTCTCGAACTCGGGGTTGCTGACCTCGCCGATGGTCGCCATGCAGTCGATGAAGACCTTGCGGACCTCGCCGGAGGGCAGCTTGACCAGGGCGTACTTGCCTTCCTTCGCCATCAGCTGCGCGAAGGTGCCGGCGCTGCGGGCGATCTGGCCGCCCTTCCCGACCTTGAGCTCGATGTTGTAAATGTTGGTACCGACCGGGATGTTGCGCAGCGGCAGAGCGTTGCCCGGAAGGATGTCGGCGCTCTCCGAGGCGATCACCTGACGGCCCACGCCCAGGGACTGCGGCGCGATGATGTAGCGCTTCTCGCCGTCGGCATAGAAGAGCAGCGCGATCCGCGCGTTGCGATTGGGATCGTATTCGATCGCGGCCACTTTGGCCGGAATGTCCAGCTTGTCGCGGCGGAAGTCGATGATGCGGTAGCGCTTCTTGTGCCCGCCGCCGATGTGGCGGGTGGTGATGCGCCCGTGGTTGTTGCGCCCGCCCGAGCGGGTCTTGTGCGCCAAGAGCGACTTCTCGGGGCGCTTCTTGGTGATCTCGGCGAAATCCGAGACGTTCATCTGCCGGCGGCCGGGGGTGATCGGGTTGTATTCTTTCATTGGCATAAAAAACTCGGTTCTAGGGTCTCCGTCCCGCGCTCAGGGCCGGACTTAGACTCCTTCAAAGAATTCTATTTTTTCGCCTTCTTTCAGGGTGACGTAGGCCTTTTTCCAGTTGGAACGCTTGCCGATGCTGCGGCCGACGCGCTTGATCTTGCCGCGGACGACCAGGGTCTTCACGTCCTCGACGTGCACCTTGAACAATTGTTCCACCGCGCCCTTGATCTGGTGCTTGCTCGCCCGCTGGTCGACCTCGAAGAGGTACTGGTTTTGGATCTCGCGCAGCTGCGTGCCCTTTTCGGTGATCAACGGGCGACGGATGATTTCGTGCATTTCCATAAAAACAACTCGCTATTGAATCGTCTCGCCGAGGCGTTCGACGACCGCCTTCAAGGCGTCTTCGGTTAAAACCAATTGATCGTACTTCAGGATGTCGTAGACGTTCAGGCCCTCGGCGCGCAGCACCTTGAAGCCCTTCAGGTTGCGGACCGATTTCTCGACCTTGTCGTCGGCGCCGGCGATGACCAACAAGGCGGATTTGCATTCGAGGGCCTTGAAGAACTCGGCGGCTTGCTTCGTCTTGATCTCTTTCCACGTCAGGTTTTCGACCACCCGCAGGGCTCCGTCTTTGTTCTTGAGGGCCAAGGCGGTCTGCAGGGCGCGGCGCTTGGCCGGCTTAGGCGTCGTGTAGCTGTAATCCCTGGGATGCGGCCCGAAGATGCGGCCGCCGCCGACGAAGATCGGGGCCTTGATGTCGCCGTGGCGGGCGTTGCCGGTGCCCTTCTGGCGGTAGATCTTCTTGGTGGAGCCGGTGGTCATGCCGCGGGTCTTGGTCGCGTGCGTGCCGGCCCGCCGGTTGGCGAGCTGATTGCGGACCATGTAGTAAAGCAGGCCCTTGCGGATCGGCCCGGCCAGCAGACCCTCGGCCACTTCGATGTCGCGGACCTTTTTGCCCGCTTGGCTGTATAAGGCTAATGTGCTCATAAAATCTTCCGTCAATGGGGGGCAAATCTTACGAATCTACCCGAGATTTCTCTCAATTTTGAAACCGGAGATCTTGCAATCTCCGTAGGGACCGTTCGCGAACGGCCCCTACAGCGTTGTCAATCCGCCGCCATCCGTCGGGCGAACACGAGGTTCGCCCCTAGGAAGCCGGGGCCTCCTCCGCGGGCGCGGCCTCGGCCGGCGCCGCCTCGGCGGCCTTGGGGGCCTCTTGCGACTTCAGGCGCTTCTCGAAGCCCGGGTCCGCGCTGCGGACCAGCAGGATCGCGTTCTCCCCGCCCGGCACCGCGCCGTTCAACACCAAAAGGTTGCGCGCGGCGTCGACCCGCAGGATCTTCAGGTTGCGGACCGTGACCCGCTCGTCGCCCATGTGACCCGGCAGCCCCATCAGCTTGAAGACCTTGCCGGGATAGGTGCGCTGACCGATGGAACCCGTCGAGCGATGGAAGCAGGAACCGTGGCTGGCGGGACCGCCGGCCTTGTGGTGCCGCTTGATGACGCCCTGAAAACCCTTGCCCTTCGAGACGCCAGTCACGTCGACGCGGTCGCCGACTTGGAAGGCCGAGACGTCGAGCTTCTGGCCGATCTGGAAGGCCCCGGCGTCGCTGACGCGGATCTCGC
Source organism: Deltaproteobacteria bacterium PRO3 (assembly GCA_030263375.1). Taxonomy (NCBI): domain Bacteria; class Deltaproteobacteria; species Deltaproteobacteria bacterium PRO3. The sequence continues at coordinate 692 of SZOV01000009.1, read as the reverse complement.
GCAGGTGGCGGAAGGCCTTGAGACCCTTCTTCTCAAAGTGCCCGCGCGTCGCGCGGTTGACGCGGCGGAACTCGAGCTCGCCGAAGCCGAGCTGGAGGGCGTTGTAGCCTTCCTTCGCGCCGCTCTTGACCTGAGTCACGAAACAGGGGCCGACTTGCAGCACCGTGGCGCCGGCGTAATCGCCCCCGTCCCCGAAAATCTGGGTCATGGCGATTTTTTTGCCGATGAGTCCCGGTTTGATCGTTTTCTTGCTCATACCATCTTAATCTCGACTTCGACGCCCGCCGACAGGTCGAGCCGCATCAGGGCGTCGATGGTCTGCTGGGTCGGTTCGAGAATATCCAAAAGACGTTTGTGGGTCCGAATCTCGAATTGCTCGCGCGACTTCTTGTCGACGTGCGGCGAACGAAGCACCGTGTAGCGCTCGATCTTGGTGGGCAGCGGGACCGGCCCCGCGATGCGGGCGCCCGTGCGTTTCGCCGTCTCGACGATTTCGGAAGCCGACTGGTCCAACAACTTGTGATCGAAGGCCTTGAGCCGGATTCGGATTTTTTGTCCTGGGGTTTCCATAGTTCCTCTATTCGATGATCTCGGTGACGACGCCCGCGCCGACGGTGCGTCCGCCCTCGCGGATCGCGAACCGCATCTCTTTCTCCAGCGCCACAGGCGTGATCAGCTCCACCGTGATCGCC